>CAIWXG010000295.1 GCA_903916555.1 uncultured Bacteroidota bacterium | reverse complement strand
AGGATAAAATATATTATATAAATAATTGTTCGTTTTTTTTATTGTGATGACAAATAATTTAATTTTTTGAAAAAATAGTTAGAATTCTTATTTTTAACCTAAATGTCAAAGAAAAGGAAAACACTAAATTACAATATTACTAAGAGAATAATTGAACCTAATGAAAATACACAATTGGGCAAAACGTATAATGATGCAACTATTTCTAAAACACAGAAAACAATATTTAATGCCTCACTAATATTAAATATTATTTGCTGTATATGTATTGTGTTTTTTGTTTCTGTTTTTTTGAAACCTTGCTTAGATAATGAGCTAACCAACTGGGATGATGCAGGGTATTTGCTTAATAATAATTTGATTCGTGATTTAAGCTTAGATGGTTTAAAAAACATTTTTACGAAACCTGTTATGGGTAATTACCACCCATTTACTATTTTAAGTTATGCATTAGAATATAATTGGTTTGGTTTACACCCTTATCCATATCATTTAGATAATTTACTTTTACATATTGCAAATACATTGCTTGTATATTGGTTTTTACTTTTGTTATCTAAAAAACCATTTGTAGCATTTTTTGCGTCCATATTTTTTGGTTTACATCCTATTTTAGTAGAATCTGTTGCTTGGGTTGCAGACCGTAAAGATTTATTATATACTTTTTTTTATATTTCTACATGTATTTTTTGGTTGTATTATATTAAAAATAAAAGCATAAAAAGATATTGCTTGTATTTGTTAGTTTTATTTTTTACTGTTTTTTCTCTATTATCTAAACCGGTTGCTGTTACAATACCTTTCAGTTTATTATTAATAGATTATTTTGAAAGCAGAAAAATAAATTGGAAACTTTTTTTAGAAAAAAGTCCTTTATTCATACTTTCACTTGCATTTGGCATCATTGCAATTAAGATACAAAAAGATACAGGTGCCATAAATTCTACTAATATTTATTTTACTATCATAGAAAGAATAGCTCTTGGCTCTTATGCATTTTCAATATATGTATATAAGTCAATTTTTCCTCTTGGTCTTCATTGTTTTTATCCATATCCTAGTAAATTAAATAATGCTTTGCCGTATATGTATTATATTTATCCTATAGGAATTATACTATTTTCTTACTTGATATGGCGGTTTTTCAGAACTAATAAAAAAGTTATTTGGGGAATATTATTTTTTGTAGGTAATATTATTTTATTGTTACAATTTATACCTGTTGGTGATGCAATTGCGGCAGAACGATATGCCTATTTGCCATACATAGGTATTTTTTATTTGTTCTCTTGTTTTTTGTATTTTTTATATAATAAAATTACAAAAAATATATATAAAAATACACTAATTTTATTTGCTATATTATATATAGTTATACTGGGTTGTAAAAGTAATTTAAGATGTAAAGATTGGCATGATTCAGTTAGTTTATGGAGTAGCGAAATTATAGAAGAGCCTATAAATGCACCGGTAGCGTATAATAATCTTGCTTATGGTTACTTTGCTAAATATTCTGATATTAATACAAGCATAATGGAAAAGAAAATTGATTTAGACTCTGCTTTTATAGCCATGAAACAGTCTGTTGCACTTATGCCTAATTTCGTAAATTCAGTAAGAGGTTTAGGATTGCTCTTTTTTGCAAACAAAGATTTAGATTCTGCGTTGAAATATTTTAAACGAGTAATAGATATGAAGCCCACTGCAGAGGCTTATGGAGACTATGGTAAGGTATTAGATATGAAGGGCTACGATGATTCTGCTTTAATAGTATATAATATCTCAATAAGCCTGAATCCTAATATATATTTACAATATTTCAATAGAGGTCAGCTATTAAAACGAAAAAACAGATATGTAGAGGCTGAAAGAGACTTAAATAAAGCAATAGAGCTAAAACCGGATGTTTCGGAATTATATTATGCAAGATCTTATTGCTTTGCAAAAAAAGGCGATAAAAAGAATGCAGTTAAAGATATTGAAAAAGCTAAGTCATTAGGATTTGCAAAAATAGATCCTACGTATTATCGTATTATGAAAACAGAATAAATAAATAATCATTAAATACATGTTTTGCTAAAATAAGTTTATTATATCTCTTACATTTACAACAAAATTTTATTTTGATAAACACATGAAAAAAAATATATTTATATTTATAGTATTTTATTTTATTGCAGTTGGACTCATAGTGTATTTTACCGCACTTACATTTCATTATATTGAAGGCGACGATGCATCAACCATCTTATATCATTTAATGGGCAGAAATAAGGCTATTCAATTGCCTTATGCTGCATACCACTCAATGTTCGATTATATTT
>CAIWXG010000294.1 GCA_903916555.1 uncultured Bacteroidota bacterium | reverse complement strand
TATTTACATGGTAATCAATAATATCACCACTATAATAATAAGGATTTCCACCTAAATAATTAATTGCACATGGGTCTAAATCACTTGGTGCATAACCAAGTGTTGTACTTATATTTTCCCAATTGCCTCTAACACGCATTAAATGTAAACCCACCGGGGTAGTTACAGGTATGTTTATATTGAAATTGGTAGGACTGGTTGTACTTCCTGAAGACCAACCCGAGACCGGACTCACTTCTTCCGTGGCCTGAAAAGTTCCGTCATCATTAAAATCAATCCATACTTGTAATTCTTGGTAAGAATTTACATTACCCCATGTTGCAGAAGCACTGTATGTGCCGCCTTGTTGCAAGTTAACAGCCGCAATAGATGAAGTTCTGTCAAGGTAACCGGTAGTTCCATCTGCTGTAGATGTCATTGAAGCATCTGTTAATGTAGAACCGCTATACCCTGTTATATTTAAAGCATCAACACCATAACCTATATTCCCGGATTCACTACTCCAAGAACCCGAAGTAGGTAAACAAGTTGGCGTTAATGCATACGTAATTAAAACTGAAGAAGATGTAGAAGAAGATGATGATGAAGCACATGTTTCAATACATTCATAATAGGTATTAACTGATAAACCTGTAAAAGAATAAGAAGCATCTGTTGCACCGCTTATTGTAGTCCAAGTGATTCCATCGGGAGACGAATACCATTGATACGTAAGACCGCTACCGACAGTTGCCCCGGATAAGCCTAAACTAAATGAGGTACCCATGCCACCAACAGAAGGGCTTGCAGTTGCAGAACCTGCTGTTACAGAACCTGAACAAGGAGCAAGAGGTGTTATGGTTACTAAACCATCACTGCTAGCATTGCAACCACGAGTATGTGTAACGCTTGAAGCTAGTGTAGGGTCAGTATAAGACGATCCGCCACCGCCACCTGCCCAGCAACCACCACCGCCACCGTAATAGCCACCGCCACCACCGCCACCGGATGTACCACTTCCTCCATCACCACCTGTACCTGAAGTACCATTTGTGCCGGAGGTATAAAAAATAAAACTGCCACCATTACCACCAGCCAATGGAGTACCTCCAAAGCCACCGTATCCATAAGAAGGGCTGCTATTACCCCATCCGTTTTCTGCGGTTAATCCACCGCCATCACCACCTTTTTCAGAATTATATGAATAATAATTTAAAGCTGCACCGCCACCGCCACCGGCAACTAGTACTCTGTTAGTTAAAGAAGTGCCGCCAACGCGTATGTCGGTAGCACCGCCACCGCCACCTCCGCCATAAGCACCAAAAGCATTCGCCCCGTTCCCGCCACCATTATAGCCACCAGAACCACCTGTAGAAGTAGAACCGGGAGTACCGTGCTGCCCAACATATATATATAATGTTTGTCCGGGGGTAACACTTAACGTAGTTTGTACGCATGCACCATGCCCACCACTATCAATATAAAGACTCATACTTGAATTCCAGCCACCAACAGCACCTTGTAAATTTAAACTTAAACTTGTAATACCTGCGGGTACTGTATAGGTCTGCACCGCACCGGTATAGTTAAATGTTGTTGTTTGTGCATTTGCACTTACAACTAATCCTAAAAAGATACTGCTAATGATAGCTAACTTTAATTGGAAACGTTTTTTCATATTTTAATTTTTAGAAACTATATATTTAACTACAATTTATTGAAATTATATTTTGTATTGCTTTAATATTCAATAATTTTTTTGATATAACTGTTTTTAATCAAAATATCTATAAAAATTCAGACAAAAATACGAATGTATTTTGAGTATAAAAGAAAAAAACAAAAAACAAAAAACATTTAATATTGAAATATCCATCAATTTATAAACTTCAGACAAAAAAATCTAATTGTATTTTTTTTATGTTAAATGTAAATTGTTGATAGATATTTATTTAGATGAAATTGTAAATAAGCCAATCTAAATTAAGTTAAAGTTAAATGTTTTTTTGTGAAACAATGTTTGTTTTATGTCATAAAATTAGTAAATCCCGAAATATTCATATTGATAATTTTATTATTTTTACAGGACAAGCTTTTGCAACTCTTAAATTATCGGTGTATTCATTATCAGAAATATCTACTTGCCAAATTCCTTTTTTTTCAATTCCGTCAATCAATGTGCATTTACCGTCTTTACGAGATATTCGCCACCTTAAAGGCCATAATTCAAAACATATATTACAGCCGATACACTTTTTTCTATAATGTATAATTTTAGGCATATTCTGTATTTAAAATTTTATATAGTTTATCTCCGGGTCTTATTTTTTCATTAAATTGTATTGAAATTATAGTTCCCTTTTCTGCTTTTTCAACAGCACCGTTTTCTAAATGAATGCTAGTTGCATTTTGGGAGATAATGCCTGTAACAGGTCCCATGAGTAATAATTCATCTCCCTTATTTATTGTTCCCGCTTCCAATTTAAATTCTGCAACCTTTATTTTAGGATAATATTTGGTAGCCTTGCCTAAATAAACTTTTCTTTGTGTTGCTTTCGAACCATCGGTGTTATTCCATTCGCCTAATTGTCTTCCTAAATAATACCCATCCCAAAAACCTCTGTTAAATACGGTACTAAGTCTGGATTTCCATTCCATTATTTTTTCATTGGTATAAGTGTTTTCTGCTAAAGACTGTATGGCTTCCTTATAACATTTTACGGTAGTATATACATAATCTGCCGACCGACCTCTGCCTTCAATTTTCAAAACATTTACGCCTGTTTCTGCAATCTTATCTAAAAAATCTATGGTGCATAAATCTTTAGCACTCATAATGTATTCATTGTCAATTTCAAGTTCTTTACCACTTTCTATATCTGTAACCAAGTATTTATGTCTGCAATTTTGTACACAAGCACCTCTATTAGCCGATGAATTATTAGAATCTAAACTTAAATAACATTTACCCGACACAGCCATACATAAAGCACCGTGTGCAAAAATTTCAATCTTCATTAACTCCTTATTTTTTCCTTTAATGCCTCTGCTATTTATTTCTCTTATAATGTTTTTTACTTGTACCAGGGTTAATTCTCTTGATAAAACTATTAAATCGGAAAAAGTAGAAAAGAATTCTACCGTATCAATATTTGTTACATTTGCTTGGGTACTTATATGTACACTAATTTCTTGTTTTTTACATTCGTTTATTACTGCAAAATCACATGCTATTATTGCATTTACACCGGCTAATTTGCTTGTTGTAATAATTGTTGCTATAAGTTGCTTATCATGGTCATACATAGTTGTATTAAGAGTTAGGTATGTTTTTATACCCTTTATTGAGCATCTTTTTACAATTTCGGGAATATCTGCAATTGTTAATGAAGCAGCAGATTTTACACGCATATTTAATTGTTCAACACCAAAATAAACAGAGTCTGCCCCTGCTTGTATTGCTGCCTGTAAACTTTCCCAAGAACCCACAGGAGCCATTATTTCCATAATCATACTTATATACTCAAAATGCAAAAATAGTAGCATCAATTAAAAATTGTACTGATAAGGGTCATCTATTTGCAAATAAAATTGGTAATACTAATTTAGTTTTTTTAGGTAATGATTTTCTTTTACCTTTGTGCATGGCAATAAAATCTAAATTCTATGGCGAGGGTCTCACTTTTGATGATGTACTCTTAGTGCCGGCTTACTCCGATGTATTACCAAGGGAGGTAAGTATTTCTACACAACTAACAAAAGACATAAAACTAAACATACCCATGGTATCGGCTGCTATGGATACGGTAACCGAATCGCCATTGGCAATTGCACTTGCCCGTGAGGGGGGAATTGGTATTATTCATAAAAATATGAGCATAGAACGGCAGGCAGATGAAGTAAAAAAAGTAAAACGTTCTGAAAACGGTTTGATTTTAGACCCAATTACTCTTAATCCGGACGCAACTGTAGGCGATGCGCTTAAAATAATGAAAGAAAATAAAATAGGCGGGATTCCGATTGTTGATGAGCATTATTTACTTGTAGGTATGCTTACAAACCGTGATTTGAGGTTTGAAAAAAATAATTTGAAGAAAGTAAGTGAGGTAATGACCAAAGAAAGGCTCGTAACTGCACCTGCCGGTACAAATATGCAACAAGCAGAATATATACTGGAGCAATATAAAATAGAAAAATTACCTATAGTTGATAATAATGGTAAATTAATAGGTTTAATTACGTTTAGGGATACTATACAATTAAAGAGTTACCCTTATGGCTGCAAAGATAATATGGGTAGATTGGTTGTAGGTGCAGCTATTGGCATTACCGCTGATATTTTAGATAGGGTAGAGGCACTAAAACATTCCGGAGTTGATGTAATAACTTTAGATAGTGCTCATGGTCATTCTAAGGGTGTAATAGAAGCTATAAAAAAGGTAAAAACAGCATTTAAAAATTTACCTGTTATTGCCGGCAACGTGGCTACTGCTGCAGGGGCTAAAGCATTGGCAGATGCCGGTGCAGATGCAGTAAAAGTTGGTGTTGGACCGGGTTCTATATGTACTACAAGGGTTGTAACAGGTGCAGGTGCTCCACAACTTACTGCCATTATAGAGGCATCTCAGGCACTACGCAAAACAGGGATACCTGTAATTGCAGACGGTG
>CAIWXG010000293.1 GCA_903916555.1 uncultured Bacteroidota bacterium | reverse complement strand
AGGAATAAATTTTTCACAAAAAAGCAAAAAGGATATTATTGATTTAATGCGAGTAAACGATGAAATAAGGGTAATTTCAAGTATTAAAAAGGATTTTATTGAATTTAGAGAAGCAGTGAATTTATATTTAGCAAAGACCAAAATTTTATCAGAATTAATTCATGCATTCAATCAATTATATGTTCAAACTCATCTTGACTTGGAATTTCGGTTTCAAGTAAAATCAAAAGAACTAAAAGACACACAAATTGAGTTAAATGAGGAATTATTTCCAAAACAAAAAACGCTATATATTAATAATAGAAGGCAGCCATTTGTTTTGTTGTAATAAAATGTGGCAGGGTTTAATTTTAAGTACTACAACTGCTGTAGGTACAAGCGGCCCAAGCGGCCAACTGGAACTAAAAGCAAGTGCAGTACCCGGCCCTGTAGGCCCCATACTTACAAACACAATGATAGAAGATGCACATATAGCCGTAGATATAGAAAGCCCTGTGCAGATGACGGGATACAACCCGAACACATCTACCACTGACGCCCTAACCCTTTACAGCCATGGTGCTACTTTTAACAAAGACAATATAGGTGTGCAAATAGTAAATTATCAAATGCCTATGCCGGTAGCATTACCTGCTACACAATTTCCTTGCTATCCGTTTGTAATAGAAAATACCGTATTTACTACTCGTAATTTCTTTGGTTATTTCCCAATAGGTACAATACCTACAGTGGCTACTTACTGGCCTTTTAGATGGCCGAACACTACCGGCACTGCCGATGGCTTGAAAACAGTAGGTACTTGGGCACCACTTACCCCTTACGACCCACCTTATAATATTGATAACCCTAATGCAGACGGTCCCGGGCATAAGTATCCTTATGCTAATTGCAACGACGGCACACCGGCTAATATAGGTATTAATTTAAATGGTGTTGGTCTTACAACCGGTTCGCTGGGGGCTGCTATCTATCAAGGGTGTTATTTAGGCTCGGTACATAATTATGTATCGCCCAATGAACCAAATAATGAATTAAATTTATTTGATTCGCTTTATTATGGTATATTTGCTATAAACAGTAATGTAGTGGTTCGCAACAGTAATTTTCAACACATAACAGGCGATTTAAACGTGACGCATGGCACAATTGCCATACACAGCGAACGTACCTACGCACCTGCTGTTATAAATAATAATTACCAGTTATGGTTATATGGCGACCCATTGACACCTAATTTAAACATTAACAGTTTTTGGGATAACCGTACTAATGTAGAGGCTTTACATTTATATTATGTAAAAAGCCGCAACGCCTTTATGTGCAGCAAGCATACCCTAGCAAGTGCTATATTGGGCGACAATAAAGGCTGGGAGGGTTTTGTAATTAACTCTGCTAACTACTACGATGTACAAATAAACCACAATACTATTTGGAACTTTACCTATGGTATAAGTGTATCGGCTGCAACAGCATCGTTTGGCGAACCATTAATGCACGGACAAATATATGTGGACAGCAATACCATAAATGCAAACAGCACCGGAACCATTGCAGTGCCTGCCGGCGAGTTTGTAGGGCAAGCAATTTGGGTAACCAATAGTCTTTATTTTTCGTTTTGCCCGGGTTGCTGGGTAATGGGCAGTGAAGTAAATGTGGATTACAACACGATTAATTATGCTTATAACGGTATTGAAGTAGCTAATTTTTTAAAGCATACTAATTGGGTTACCAGCAATTACAATACCATACATTTGCAGCAAGACCCTACCGTAGTAGCACACACTGCCCCGCAAACAGGTATAAGGCACGACAATAACGAACCCGGTTATATAGCACACAATACCATAGACGGCCCGGGTTATAACCTGCCCGACCAAACAACATCGTTGTTATATGGGGGTGGTGGCAGCGGTGCCAGTATTATTAACCCTATTATGGAGGGCATACATGCAAGTGCCAATACATCTGAATTTATATCTTGCAATAATGTAACCCGCTTAAATACAGGTTTCTTTTTTGGTGGCACCAACATCTACCATAAATGGGTGCTTAACAGCATGAGCAATAACTATTACGGTTATGCATTGGATGGCTTAATAGGCAATCAGCCCGACTGGACACTTAGCAATGTAACCGGCAACGCGTGGGATAATGCTTTTTGGGGCGGATTTCCCCTTATCCCTATAAGCTACCCTTACCAAACCTATACGGTTGGGGTTACTTCGCCACTCCTCTCGCCCTTAACAGTAAGGAGTTCGCTATCTGAAACACCTTCGCATAACGGACATGATTTTACTGCATTCCCTTATCCTGCCTTTAGCTCCTTGCATATTATGCCGCCTTCCGTACCCGAATATCCCGGCTGTATAGATATACCACTACCCAGTGTAGTGCATCCCAGCTTGATGCCGGTGCATATTGTAAAGAAAAACTTAGACTTTATAATAGACAGCAATGTGAAATACTGGATAGCCCAAAAAATGGTGTATGATGCCATGCAGGCAGACAGCACAATGGACACAGTGGCAGAGCTGCACACTTTTAGGCTAATGGCAGACGGCAGAAGCCGCTACGCTTGGCTGAATGCTATAGAAAACAGCATAGCAACAGGCGATTTTACCACGGTAAACACATTGTTGGCATACAATATGGACAGCCTGAGCAATGCAGACACCGACAGCCTGAGCGGGGTGCAAATGGGCGACAACACAAGGGCTGATATGGTGGTAAACAATTATGTGCAGTATTACCAATTACTGCTTAAATACATGACTGATACCCTAAACAGCACCGACAGCTCGC
Organism: uncultured Bacteroidota bacterium; assembly: GCA_903916555.1. GTDB lineage: Bacteria > Bacteroidota > Bacteroidia > Chitinophagales > Chitinophagaceae > CAIYTT01. The sequence continues at coordinate 437 of CAIWXG010000293.1, read as the reverse complement.
TAATAAGCATACTGGCAAGCAAATGCCCGTATATAGAAGGTAGTATAGTGTTTAATGCACGGGTATTGTATGCTATGGTATTTAACGACTTGCACCCGTTTAACGACCTTGGATGCGAAGGGAAATCGTGCGATATTGGCTCAAGAAAAGCCGGCAATACCGCATCTGAAAGTACTGACGGACAACGGTATTATTTATACCCCAACCCGAACGAAGGTAAGCTAAACATACAGCAAACTATTATAGATATAGCACCTGTAAAAGCAGAAATAGTAAACGAAACCGGCATAAGTATATTTCAAAAAGATATATTGTTTATTAATGGTAATTATACTATCAATTTAAACAATGTGAGTACAGGCATCTACTTATTGAAATTAAATGATAGCAAAGGCAATAATTTTATTATTAAATTTACTATTATTAAATAATTGCTT
>CAIWXG010000292.1 GCA_903916555.1 uncultured Bacteroidota bacterium | reverse complement strand
CAATGTCAAAAACTTTTGATAGGGCTTATGGAGCAAGGTTTTATGATTATAATACAGCTATAACTCTTTATAATCAGGAAATAGAAAAATTTAATCCAGAAAATTTTGCTGCATGGCATAACAGAGGTGTATGTAAAATTCATAAGGCTATTCTTGAACAAGATTTAGAATTAGCGATAGATGGAAAAGTTGATATTATGAATGCAATTGACTTAGCAAAAGATGACTATCCAATGGCAGATGATAATATCAAATGGGCAGATGATATTATTTTAAAATTAAAAAGCAAATTATGAATTACTTGAAAAAATATTTTAAGATATTTATCCTTTTTCTATTAATACCATTTAATTTACATGCACAGTGGGTTGAAAAAGAAGTTGACAATAATTTGTTTGTTAAATTTCCTTCATCACCTACATATGAGTATGATGATGAATTGTCAAGATATTCGGCACAAACAGAAAATTGCTGGTTTGCAGTCGTAATAACTGATAAATTACCAAAGGAAATATATGCACAAATACTGTTACTAACTGAAAATGAGCAAAAACATTATATTAATACAATACTTGATGGTGCTGTTCAGGGCGAATTATATGTATCGGATAATGTTCCTGTGAATGTAAAATCATTCAAAATTGGGAAATATTACGGAAGAGAATATTCGTATAGTGCAATTAATCCTAAAACTGGTAATAAGGGTTTAAGATATGTAAAAATCATTTCAAAAGAAACGAAGATAATAATTTTTTATTGTGTTTTTTTACAAAATTCACAGGAAAGCCTAAATGAAAAAAATACATTTTTAAACTCTTTAAAATATAATCGTGAAAAATAATCTATTTATTATAGTATTTATGGTATTTATAATTTCTTGCAATAATGATAAAAATATCTATGATAATACAGTGTCGAATCAACAAATACAAACAACATTTATAGAACAACATAAAGATACTATATACAAAACTTTTTTTCGTGAGGAACCTACTAAATACGGTACATTTGGCATGACAGTTTCTGAATGGAATAAGAATTTGGCATTATTGGCTCAAAAAGGAATTCTAAAAGAATTAAAAGAACTTAATTTTTCTGAATATTCTAACTACACGAGTCAACAAGGAACTTATGATGGCAAAATTTATGAAGGTTATCTCCCTTATTACAATGGAGAGTATAATTATCAATTTACTATTAGAGGAATTTTTACATTTCCAAACGTATATAAAGACACAGTAATAATTTATTTAAGAGATAAGCAGAATATAACTGATGGTGTTTTAATAGGAATACAAATAAGATTATTTTTAGGTAATGCAACACTATGTAAATATCAAGAAATTAACCAGATACATGAATTTATTTCAGGAAATCTTAAATATTTAGCTGGTGATAAATTGACAAAATTTAAGAGACCCGAACCTGAGAATAGCGAATTGCTTTTGAGTTTAAGACATTTATCAGATAATGATAAGCAGCCAATATGGAATCATACAGATGATTTTACGGGCAATTTTCATTATCGAGGTTTATATGAATATGAAGATTTTTTTTCAGAATACAATTTAACAATTACAACAATGGGTACTGAAATCTGTGATGTAGAAACTGTTTATAAAGGTGATAAAATGTACTATGTTGATAAGCCAATATCAATAAAAAATTACTCATGTTACTATAGTTTTTTACAACAAACAGTTTATTCTAAGAGACAATCCGGGATACGAGTTGAAGACTATATGACAGACTATGAGAAAAAAGAAATTACTGACAAAAAGAAAAAAAAATCTGAAACTGAAAATTTGATTAATAAAGAATTAAAATAAATATTTATGAAGAAAAAACATCATTTTTTGTATGTTTAATATTACTGTCAGGTTGTTATACTTGTTCAACAAGTGAAAGAACAGGTGCAACTTGTACTGACGGTTCCGATAGCTATTCTACAGGTAGAGGAACCTGTTCACATCATGGTGGCGTTGTATATTGGCATCATAAATATTGGTGGGATAAATAAATTAAAGGCATAAATGTATATTTTATGATTTAAAAAAAAATATTTTTTCAATTTGGTTGTTACATTTTTTGTATTTGGACATTAATGGATAGAAACAATTTATTTTTTTACAATCAACAAATACAAACATTGAAAAGAGCAATTATTTTTTTAACGGCAATATTAGTTTACGCAATCACTTTTGGGCAGGGACAAACACATGTTCAGGGATATTATCGTTCAAATGGCACATATGTGCAAGGTCATTATAGAACCTTACCTAATAGTACAGTTTTAGATAATTGGAGTATGAAAGGTAATATTAATCCTTATACTGGAAAAGAGGGGACGAAATATCCAAGTAATTCTTCTTATCAAAAATACAGTCCGTCAAATATGTACCCTTCATCTTCTAATTATATATCAGCAACATATGATACATATAGTAAAAATACACGACATCATACATCTAAATTTAAAGAATTTTTAAGTGATTTTTGGTATGAAACGAAAGGCTGGCATGGTGTAATTATTGCAACCCCTATAGTTATTATTGCAAATATTGTTCAAAATCATAAATAATTACCCCACTGGCGCAAGAGTAGTTCTCTTGTGCCTTTTAAGTCATCCAGTCTGCGACCAGCATTCAATCTGCAAAAGCTGCTATCTTATTCTATAACTTTTCTACCGCATTTACTATTCTGGCTACTGTTTCTTGTTTGCCTATCAGTTCTGCAATATTAAAAACACCCGGTCCGTATTTACCACCAACTAACATAATGCGTAATGGCAACATAACATCGCCTTTTTTAATTGCATGTTGCTGCACTAAATTATTAAAAGTGTGTTCTATTTCCAATAAATTCCATTCATGGTCTT
>CAIWXG010000291.1 GCA_903916555.1 uncultured Bacteroidota bacterium | reverse complement strand
CCATAGTGTGCCACATACATATCGGCCGGAGGATTGTAATTTGGTTGCACCGGAGTAAAACTATAAAATCTTAATTTCAAATCACCATCTTTGGTTTTTTTTATCTTGTAAGTAGCTTCTACTAAATTACCCGAAGACATATCTTTTATACTTAGATTTTTTGTAATTTCCGGTTTCGTATTGTCTTCAAAAACGATTTTTCCACTGTAGTATTCGTTTGTTAAGCCATCTACTCTTACATTGGTTTGTGGAGCTGAGTTTTGTTTTACTCCGTTTAAAATCAGGTAAAATTTATCCCCATCTTCCGAAAAAATGGTAATTACCCCTTGGGCAAACGAAATAATTGGTGCAAATAACACCATTACAATAAATAATAATTTTTTTAGTTTCATATTTGTTTGATTTTTTGCAATATTAATAAATATTTTTTAATATAACTTATTTTCTGTAATCAATTTTTATGCCAAAAAAATAGTCGAACATTTATTGTTTCATTAATTTAAATTTTTGAAGTTGGAAATCTTTATTATTTATATTTAAAAAATACAACCCACTAACTAATTGTTTTGCAGGTATCATTTGTATATTTTTATTGGTTGTTACTGCCTGCCAAACTTTACGGCCTGTAACATCGCTTAAAATAAGCTCGCTGTTTACAGGTATGTTTTCTGCTTGCCAAGCCGTGTTTGTTGGGTTGGGGTATATAATAACTTCAGGAGAAATTATTTTATCTACGTTTAGATTTGTGTCTTTCATTTCACTTATTAAATCATATACCAACCAATAATTTGGATCTAAATTTAAAGATTCTACTGTTTTGTTATAAGTAAAATGATATACTTGAGTTGATGCAGTATTATTAAATCTAACTATAGTATCGCCTGATATAGAATTGAATTTTATTTCTATAGGTAGTTTAAACAAGGATACAGAGCTTGGCACTGCCGTTGTCTGTATAAGTTCTGCGTAAACATCGGTACCTATTTGATTCCATTTTACAATATATTTTGGGAAGCCTTGCAAATAATACCATTGGTTGAAAAAAGTATCTATGTCTATTCCGTTCACCATTGTTGATGCCGTATTTTCATAAACATTTTTAAAATCTAATATTGTGCCAACACTGTCTTTTAATTGCTGTTGATAGTTTTTATACGCCTGAAAATACAAACTATCATTATTTGTTATAAAACGAAGCATGTGTAATGCACAAGCCCCTTTGTTATAAGATAAACGAGAATCAAATATTCTACCTTCATTAGTAGTATCATCTACATATATTGTTCCGGTATCAATAGATTTTACATCATTTTGTTTCGATTGCATATCAGCTAATGCTAATGTGTGACTGCGAAAGTGGTCTATAAATAAATCCTCAGTATAACTTGCAAAACCTTCGTTAGAAAAAATATCAGCCCATGTGCCGCAGGTTACATTATCGCCAAACCATTGATGGCCTAACTCGTGAGCATCAATAGAACCTTCAAAAAAACCTAAGGTAGTCATGGTTTGGTGTTCCATACCACCACCTAATGCTCCCATACAATGTCCGTATTTTTCGTGCCAAAATGGATAACGTCCATAAATTGTAGAAAAATAATCAATCATCATACCGGTACTATCTATTACACTTCTAAAATAAGGCAATGTACCCGGGTTATTATACACGTAATTTTGTACCAGCATAGAGTCAGAACTACCTGTAAAATGCATATAATAAGAGTAGTCTATAAATGGCCCAACGGCAGCAGATATTAAATAGTAATCTATTGGGTACCGTTCTTTCCACTCATATCTTACATGATTAGAATCTATAGTTGTAATTGCACTTAATACACCATTACTTCCTGCTTTTAACGAGTCTGCTACTGACAACCAAATATCACTTGAGTCTATTTTATCGTGTAGCGATTGTTTACAAGGCCACCATTCTTTGGCATGGTAAGACTCGCTTAATGTAAATGTAGATTGAGTACCCCAGCTTGGCGAAGACAAACAGTTAATGCCTAATGCATTATAAAGAGTGCCAGATACAGGAGTCCCATTATAAAAAACTTGTACTGTAAATAAGGAACCTAAACCTAATGGGGTAGTCAAAGTTGCGGTTCTAATATCGCCAACCGAACTTACAGTACAATTAATACCATTTATAAGTACAGAATCAATCGTTAATATTGAATTTAATTCGAAAAAATAAGCAGAAAATGAAGGGATTAAGGTTATAGCTTTTGTAGTTACATCTCCACTTAAAGTAGTGGCAGTATTGGTCATTTTAAGATTCAGTTTTACATACTTTACATCATAATTGTCTTCGGCAGGGTCGCCAACTGTGGTGCGGGCTGCCAACCTGTGTTTTGACGAATAACAGTATTTATTGTTTCCAAATTCTTGCGAAAAGGTTTTTGTGCAACACAAACAGATTAGAATTAACAAGATAGCATTGATATAATATTTCATGTCTATTATTTAAGACCTAAAAATAGACTATATTTTGATACCTTAAAACTTTCATTTATTCTACAGGCAAACTAAACCAGAAAGTACTACCCTTACCTAATACACTTTCTACTCCTATTTTTCCATTGTGTTTATCTATAAAATCTTTACAAAGTATTAATCCCAAGCCCGTACCCTCTTCATTTTGTGTACCTGATGTAGAAAATTTACTACTTATTTTAAAAAGTTTGTCTAATGCTACTTCCGGTATCCCTACTCCATTGTCTATTACTTTTACCAATGCTTCACTGTTTGTTTTTGTAACAGACAGTGTTATGTTGCCACCCGGATATGTAAATTTTATTGCATTAGAGATTAAATTTCTCAATACCGTACTTATCATATTTACATCACCCCATATCTGTAATTCAGCAGGTAATTCTTTTAATATATTTATTTTCTTTTGTACAGCAATATCACAATAAATGACTGTAATTTCATTTACCAAACCAATTAAATCAAATCTCAATCTATTAAATGTCATTCTACCGGTTTGAGACCTAGACCAATCGAGTAAATTCTTTAATAAATTAGTAGCATTGTTACAAGATTGCACAATCATATCCGTATATTCTGTAATTTATTCAGTATTTTTATCTTTAACACTTGTTTTTAGTAAATCGCTTAATGCTAATACAGCATTCAATGGGCTTTTTAAGTCATGGGCTATAATTGAAAAGAACTTATCTTTTTCAGAGTTTATCAATTGTAATTCATTATTTTTTTCTGCTATCAACAGTTCTATTTTTTTCTGTTCAGTAATATTTCTATATTCACATAAAATGGCTTCATGCCCATAGTAAAAAATCTTTTTACAATTTACAGATGTATAGAGTATCGTTTTATTTTTTCTTAAATGTACCGATTCGAATATTAAATTACCTACTTTAATAATTTCAGATAGTCTTTCCTCTATAAATTCAAATGATTCCGGGGCTACTAAATCCTGAATACTTAATATTAAAAATTCTTCAATTGTATAGCCGTATTCCTTTGTTGCAGTAGCATTGGCAGCAATTATTTTTCCTTGTTCATTAATAATTACAATTGGGTCTCCGGCATTATTGAAAAGTAATTTATATTGTTCTTTTGTTTCTCTTAATTCATCTTCCAATCTTTTTTTAATTGTAATATCATGAATAATAGAAAATAATATAACCGTATTGTCATACTCAATAGGCGATGAATGAACTTCCACATCACGTATTTCGCCATTAGAAAGTTTATGTTTAAATACTGCATAATTATTAATTCCGGCTGTGGCTTTCTTTCGTTGTTCTAATAACTCATCCGGACTCATTATATTAATGTAATGTATAGGCATAGTACATAACTGCTGAACAGAATAACCATAAAATATTGCAGCTGCAATATTTGCATCAATAATGTTACCGCTTTCAGGCTCTATTAATAACATAACGCAACGATGTTTTGCAAAAATATTTTTAAACCTGGCTTCGCTTTCTTTTAGTGCAATAGACATTTTCCTTATGTTAGTTATGTCTCTCAAAGTTCCTCTAATTTTTCCTATTGTACCATTTTGGTCAAAAATAGGTTCACCTGTAGCTACAACATATCTTATAGTTGTATCAGGTCGTATTATCCTAGCTTCAATTACATAAGGAGTACCCTGCTCTATAGCTTCTTTTAATGCATTCTCAAAAGTTGGATAGTCAAGTGGATGCACAAATTCCTTATGCATATCTATATCTATATCACCAATATTGGCATTCAAGCCATGTATATTATACATTTCTTTCGACCATTTCGTTTTCTGAAGAAATGGGTCCATTACCCAAGAACCAAAGCCGGCTTTATGGTGTGTATCATTAATTTCAAAATCTTTTTCATTTATTGTATCCCATGCATCTATAAGCATGCTTATTTCTTGTTCTAAGCTTACATTTTTTGTGTCATTATGCTGTAACCTATTTTGCAATTCAATAATCTGTGCCTGTAACTCTTCGTATGATAGCATGTTATATAATATAAATAGTTAACTATATATTATTTTATTAAATTATTATTCGTTTTTTTTGCAAATTTAATAAATTAACTTAACATATTATTCAATATTTTTCACTCCTTAATATGATTCTAGTCATATATATATATATAT
>CAIWXG010000290.1 GCA_903916555.1 uncultured Bacteroidota bacterium | reverse complement strand
TTATTACCGGATTAGGATATATTTTTATATCTATATTACTTGCATTTACTTGCAAAATATTTGTAGGTGCATTATAATATGATTTCTGCATACATCCATTTTCATATTTAGTTTCTACCCAATACCTATTCGTAATTGTATTTAAAGTATCTTGTTCGCACATTTGATATATTTGACCGGTAATAAAATTAGGAATTAATGTAAGGTAATTATCATAGCCCCACTGATATTGTATTGGTGTATTATCAAGGCATATTAACGTAGGCGAGGAATATATTACTGAAACAGGATTAGGAGAAATACTACCATTAACTTGTGCAATAATAGAGTCTGTGCTAAAACAACCTGTATGTATTTCTTGTGCAGTGATTTTTATAATTGCAATTCCAGAATCATGAAAATTTACGATACAGCTTTGTTTATGTGTACCTGAAAATACTTCAGCATTTATTGATGTCCAAGTATATTTAATATCAGATGTAGGTGCCACACTTGAGCCAAAATTTTGATATAAAGTGTTTTTACATAAAGTCATATTACCTGGATGAATGTTTATTGGAACTGAACTTGGAAGTGGGTTAACACTAATTACTTTAGCTGTATAAGAAAGTCGGCATGCATTATCTAATATATAGTAAATAGTATCTATGCCAATAGACATCCCTCTAATTATTCCACTGGAATTTATATTAATAGTACTATTTGAAGCTATCCAATGTCCCGCTGAGGTAGAATAAATATCAGACAATGTTAAATTACTTCCAATACAAATTGAATTACTCCCATTTATTACTCCAGCTGAAGGTGTAGGATTTACTATAATTGTTTTTTTAGCAGTATCTAAACCACAACTATTACTTACAACATATAAAAGTGTATCAGTACCGATTGTATCTGGATGAACAACAGCGGGATAATAGATATGTGCTTTATGATTTGTAAGATACCACGAACCTCCCGGAATAGTTGTAGTAAAAGTATCTAAAACAGCAACACAAACTGTAGAATTGCCATTAATTACACCTGCATTTGGTAATGGATCAACAGTAATCGTTTTATAAACTGTGTCGTTTAGGCAACCATGTGTACTTACTATTACGTATCCGATTGTATCAATACCTTCTCCATTTCCATATATTCTTCCGGAACCAGGTGAATCAAGACTTAAACGAGTATTTTTACGAATCCAAAAACCTCCTGATGTTGTGTCATATAGATAAATATGAGCATGAACACATACTCTATCAGATGCGGAATCATTGATTACGCCTGCATTGGGTATTGCATATATATTTAATACTTTTTTTACTACTATTGTTCCGCAAGAGTTTGTTACTGTTAATTTTACCGTATCAGGGTGTAAGATACTAGTACCGGCAATGCCATGCACTATTACACTATCTTGGCTCATTCCACTTAAAGTTGCAGCAAAATGGTTAAAAATAGACCATACACCTGCACCCAAAACACTATCTCTAAGTATTACACTATCTCCTACACAAACACCAATTGGACCGGTAATTCTGCCATATGGTAGTGGGTTTATTGTAATTGCAATTGTTGCTGTATCGGGTCTACAACCATATAAACTTGTTACTACATATTTAATTGTATCTAATCCGCTAGAAATACCTGTTACTATGCCTGAAGAAGAAATATTTGCTTTACCGGTAACTCTATACCATGTGCCACCAGTTGTCGTATCTATATATGTAGTATGCGATCCGACGCACAGTGTTGACGTAGTATCATAAATATGGCTGGCATGTGGTAAGGCGTGTACATTTATTACTTTTGTTGCGCTTAGGCTTCCGCATGAATTTGTTTTAGTGTAACTAATTGTATCTGTACCGTTGCTGATACCTGTAACAATACCGGAAGTTCCGATAGTTGCTATTGTAGCATTTCTTGATGACCAAATACCACCTGTCGTAGTTTCAGACAAAGAAATAGTTAAACCAACACATACATCAGCACTCCCTGAAATAATTCCAGTTGTAACTAAAGGATTTATTGTAAGTATTTTTATTGCAGTGTCGTTTCCACAACCATAAAGACTAGTTACTACAATCTTTAATGTATCAATGCCGCCAGAAATTCCAGTAGCATAATAATTAGAACCGGAATGTATTATTGTAGAGTGGGTATTCGCAATATAATATGCATTAAAATAGGCATCTGTAATACCTGAATTTAATAATGTGTCGTTTGTACCTTGACAAAAAATTGAAGTGCCAGAAATTGCCCCGGCAAAAGGTAAACTTCTTACATTTATAACTTTTGAACTTATAGCGGTACCGCAAGAATTGATTACGGTATATTTAATTGTATCATACCCTGATGAAACTCCGGTTACATTACCACTAAGAACAGATGCATTACTATTTGTTGCACTCCAAGTTCCACCTGTAGCTACATCACTTAATATAACACTTGCATGTAAGCAAATACTAGCAGACCCTAATATTGTTCCTGCATTTGGTAATTGCTTAATTGTTAAATAAATTGTTACTGTGTCTTGAGAAATACCATCAGATACTTTTATTTTAAATGAATCTGTACCTGATAACCCATAAGTGGGTGTGTAAAATATACCGATTGGTAAAGTTGTCATCCCAGTTGAGTAAGTTGAAAAACTTCCGCTTACTGTACCTAAATGTGCTCCTGATGCAACGCTCCAAGATATGTTTTGCATTAAATCGGTATCGTTAGCACTTAATACCGAATTAATTGGATTAAATGTAGTATTTTGACATACAGTATCGTATTGAGTATGACCATTTACAAAATAGGGTGCATGATTATTAAAAATTTTCCTTACTCTATTGTTGCTGCTGTCGGCAATGTAAATAATGCCTCTATTGCTTATTGCAATACCGGTAGGCATATTTAATTTTGCACTAATTGCCAACCCATTATCTCCACTATATCCTGCTATTCCTGTACCTGCAAAAGTGCTAATATTTCCAGTTGAATTTGAAATCATTCTAATTCTATTGTTGTCATCATCTGCTATATATATATTATTACTCGCATCTAATGCAATGCTAAACGGTCCATGTAGTTTTGCTGCTGTAGCTACACCGCCATCTCCTGAATAACCTGCTATACCTGTGCCTGCAATTGTACTTATGTTTCCGGAAGATGCAGTAATTTTTCTAATGCAATTGTTACCATAATCCGATATATATATATTACCGCTTGGGTCAACTGCAACACTTGTTGGTTCAAATATTTTTGCTGCTGTAGCTGTAGATCCATCCCCAGAATAACCAGCAATACCTGTTCCTGCAAGTGTACTGATAATACCCGATGTGTTTACTTTACGTATGCGATTATTATTTTTATCTGCTATATATATATTACCTATTGCATCTACTGCAACTCCTGAAGGAAAATATAAACTACCATATGCAGAAGTTGCAGCAGAACCATCTGAAGCATACCCGGCTGATCCGTTACCTGCAACTGTACTAATAATACCTGTTGAATTAGTAACTTTACGAATTCTATGATTGTAACAATCTGCTATATATATGTTCCCGGCTGCATCAATAGCTATTCCAGAGGGAAAATTTATTTTTGCCGCAGTTGCTACACCACCGTCACCGGCAAAACCACCAATTCCGTTTCCTACTACTGTTGTAATAATTCCGTTACTACTTATTTTACGGATACGGTGATTTACAAAATCTGCAACATATAAGTTGCCGCTTGCATCAAGTGCTATATTTGTAGGGCTGTTTAATTGTGAAGTTGCTGCAATACCACCATCACCAGCATAGCCACCTGTACCATTTCCTGCTAAAGTAATAATTACTTGTGCTTTAATACCGGTTGCATAACTACAAAATAATAATGTAAAAAATAATTGTGAAATTCTTTTCATGCCCTAAAAGTATTTATTATTAGTTAAAATACAAAAAAAAATAAGATTTGTCTATTAATAAAATATAATTTTATAATTATCAATATTTTAAATAAAATTGA
>CAIWXG010000289.1 GCA_903916555.1 uncultured Bacteroidota bacterium | reverse complement strand
TACCACATTAAGTGATATTTCGGGTGGAGGCACATGGAGTAGTACAGCAAGCGGAGTAGCAAGTATCGGTTCAACAACGGGAATTTTAAGTGGTGTATCGGGTGGTACAGCAACCATATCCTATATAATTACAGGTACAGGTTGTTATACAACAGAAAGTTTTACAGTGTATGCAACACCAACTGCAATCTTACCAACAACACCAATCAGTGTCTGTTCGGGTTCAACGGTAACCGTATCCGACCTTACAACCGGTGGTGTTTGGAGTAGTAGTTCATCTGGCACAGCATCTATAACCACATCGGGAGTAATAAGCGGAGGTACAACGGGAACAGCAACCATTACTTATGGTGGAACAATCGGTGGTTGCTTTGTAACTGCAACAGTAACTGTAAATCCGAATCCGACCGGCATATTAGGAAGTACTATATTATGTACATCTACGGCAACAACCTTATCTGATATAACAACAGGTGGCACATGGAGCAGTAGTACACCGGGAGTAGCAACCATAGGCAGTGCAACAGGTATTGCCACCGGCGTAAGTGCAGGCAGTACCACCCTGTCTTATACCTTATCAACAGGCTGTTATACAACATTAGGAGTTAGCGTTTCAACCGCACCGGTAACTATAACGGGCTCGGGAATGGTATGCAATGGTTCTTCCATAACCTTGTCTGACGGAACGACAGGCGGCACTTGGTCAAGCACCTTGCCGGGAACAGCAAGTATAGACCCAAGCTTAGGTGTCGTATCGGCACTATCGGCAGGAACGACAACTATTAGTTATGTAATAAGCGGCTGCCCTGCGGTAACAAGAGTTATAACTGTAAATCCAATACCATCTGCAATTATGGGTTCAACATCTGTATGTGCAGGTTCAACAACAAGTTTATCTGATATAACCGTAGGTGGCACATGGTCATGTACACCAGGCACAGTAGCTACCATATCCGGTGGCGGTGTAGTAAGTGGAGTAGGGGCAGGTACAGCAACAGTTGTTTATACAATCAGTTCCACAGGTTGTCATATAAGCCAAACAGAAATTGTAAATCCATTACCAAGTGCTATATCCGTACCAGGTGCAGTATGTGTTGGTTCTACAATTGCACTAAGCGATATGAGTGTAGGAGGTACATGGAGTAGTACAACAGGAGGTATAGCAACTGTAGGTAGTAGCACGGGTATTGTAAGTGGTGTATCGGCAGGTGTCGGTACGGTAACTTATACCTTAACAACAACAGGGTGTTCTATTAATGCCACGGTAAGCGTTAATCCATTACCTACGGCAATATTAGGAGTAGTACATGTATGCGAAGGGTTTATGACAACATTATCTGATACAACAACCGGTGGTACATGGGCTATTAGTAATACATCAATCAATACTGTAAGCACATCGGGAATCGTATATGGCATAAGTAGTGGTATAGACAGTGTAATCTATACGTTAACCGCAACAGGTTGCATGGTATGGGATACGTTTACGGTAAATCAACAACCATCAGCAATAACAGGCACAACAAATGTATGTTCGGGATATAGTGTTACATTAGGAGATGTATTGGCAGGCGGAGCGTTTTCGAGCAATGATTCGGCAATAGCGACACCAACTGCCGGCGGTGTTATAACAGGTGTAACCCCAGGTTCAGCGGTTATAACGTATAGTATGCCAAGCGGTTGTTATGTAACAACAGGATTTACGGTCAATACGATATTGACACCAACGATAGTTGTATCTTCCTCAATGGGCGATACAATATGTTCGGGTAATACACCCACCTTTAGTACAGCTTTAATAAATGGTGGCATAAGCCCTGTTTATAGTTGGAGCATCAATGGTACACCTACAGGTACAGGTAGCACATATAGTTACGCACCTGTAAATGGTGATGTGGTTATATGCAGATTACTAAGTAATGCTACTTGCGCAATACCGGATACGGCATCAAGCACCATAACAATGCTGGTACATGCATCGGTATTACCTGCAATTTGGTTTACGAGCGATATAGATACTTTGTGTTCGGGCAATGCAGTACACTTAACAGCAACAGACACCAATGGTGGTACACCAACCGTACAATGGTTAATAAACGGCATGGTAACAGATACAGGCAGCAGTTATACCTACTATCCAAACTATCACGACCAAGTAAGCGTAAGAATGATAAGTACAGCTTATTGTGCAGTACCTGATACGGTTTATAGTGTAGATACGGTAAATATGTATGTAGAGCCAAGCTTAACAGATTCGTTAAGAATAGTAGCAGTACCTGATACGAATATAGTCTATTGGCAGTATGTATTATTTTATACGGAAGCGGTTAATTTCGGATTGCACCCTACGTACCAATGGTATATAAATAGCACGGCTATAGCCGGTGCAACCAATTCTACCTTCTCTTGCGATACGTTCCGTAATTTGGATGCAGTAACTTGCGTGATGGTAAGCAGCAATCCATGTACGAACCCTGTGCCAAGAACAAGTAATGCTTTAACGATGCATATATTAAATGTGGGTGTAGGTACTGTAAGTAATGGAGTAAGTACTATTGTATTGTTACCGAATCCGAATAAAGGAGCGTTTAAGGTGCAAGGAAAATTGGAGAATCTACAAGATGAGGAAATAGATATGGAAGTGATAGATATGTTAGGCAAGACGGTGGAAGTACTGAAAGGCAAGGTTGTAAATGGAGTTGTAGATACCGAAATAAGGTTAAATGAAAACAGTGCAAGTGGCATTTATTTCTTACGCATCCATACAACAAAAGGTACTGAAGTTATTCATTTTGTGATTGAGAAATAAGATATGTAAATATTATTTTAAATAAATAATGGGCTGTCCTTTTTAAGAGACAGCCCATTATTATTATAGAAAAAAGAAAGTATTATTCTATAACAATATCATATTTTCCTAATAAACCTATTAGCCCTGCTTGTGAAAATTTAGCTTTTTTAATTCGGTTTTTTTCCGGGTCTATTGTATAATTTATTGCTGATGTTAAATTTGCTTTTTCAAGAATTGTATTGTCGAAGTTAGCATTTGCAAGGTCGCAGTTATTAAAATAAACACTGCTTAGGTCGGTTTCGGTGAAATCTACATCTTGCAGATTACAGTTTTTAAATAGTCGCTTCTTTAAATTTACTTGAAAAAAAGAAGAAAAATTAAGGTTGCAATTTTCGAAATCTACTATAAATAAAAACTTATTGCAATTTTCGAAATGCACACCTAATAGTTTACAATCTTTAAATACAATATTACTTAAAGATGTGTTTTTCATACCGGCATTGCTTATGTTACAAGTATTAAAAGTACATTTGAAAAAATGAATACCCGATAAATCAGAATCTGAAAAATTACAATTAGTAAACATGCAATTTTCGTAATCACCCTTTATTAATGGCTTTCCACAATAATCTTCCTTTAAAAAAGATTGGTTTTCAAAATAATTTGTATCCATTTGGTATATTTTTTTATTTGGAAAGTGCTTGAATGATGGCAGGTTCAAATTGGTTAAATCCATATTTTTTAGCCAAATTAAGATTGTCAATTGCTAATTGTTTTTTACCTGTTTTAACATAGCACCTTGCCAAAGCATAATAAGTTTCTCCGTTGGTTGTATTAAGAGCTGCTGCAATATTTAAATCATTAATTGCGGCATCCATTTTATTTAGTCTGTCTAATAAACGACCTCGGTTTAAATGTGGTGCATACATATCGGGATTTTGTTGTATAGCAATGCCATATTCTTTAAGTGCTGAGTCCGGCTTGCCTGTCATATCGTAAAAATTACCAAAGTTACTGTGGGCTTCCGGAAAAAATGGTTTTTGGGTTAGAGCCAACTGAAAACAAGTTTTACCCGAATCTAAATTGCCGGTAATACAATAAACAATTGCTAAACCTAAATAACCATTATAGGTTTCGTCTCCGGCACCACTTAATTTAAAAGAATGGTAGTATTGTTTTTTTGCTTCTGCCCAATTGCCGCAACTTCTAGCTACTTCACCTAAAGTTATATATGGATTTACAAAGGTTGATTTCAAATGTATTGCTTCATTAGATAAATATACGGCAGAGTCGAAATAGAGTTTTTTAATTTTTGGGTCGGGGGTGTTGTTGCCTCTATTAAAATACTCGAAGCCTAAATTATTAAATGCAGAAGGTGCCAATGGTTGTTTTACTACTTCGTCTCGCCATAGGCTTACAGTATCATACCAAATCTGACATCTTTCGTTGCTTAAATAGCCCAAAATACCACAATATATAATGGTAACAGCTACTGCAATTTTGCCTAAAACAGGGTGTTTTTTTAATTCAAATAAATAGTACACAGCATAAGCTATAATAAAAAAAAGTCCTAAATAAGGTATATAAGAATATCTGTCGGCAACAATAGCACCGCCCACAGGTAAAAACTGAAGCAAAAGCACGATGTTGACCAAAAAGAATAAGCAGCCAAAAACGATAAATCTGTTCTTACGAGCAAAATATACTACTATAAAAACGATTAGCAATACCGCTACAATAAAACTATAATATATTATAGGGAGCATATTGTCTTTTATCTCTGGATAGGGGTAAAGATTGCAAAGCCCAATGGGTACTAGCGCTTTCCATAGATAAGTAATGAGTGCATAGTTACCTAATGCAAAGCGTTCGTAAAAGGCAAAACTTACATCCATAGTGTTAAGTGCTTTAAACTGGTGCTGGTCCAATAAAGATTTTACACCTGCACCAAAAGCAAGTAAAAAGAAAGGTATTTTTTCAAGTAACACAATTAAATTGAATTTTACTTGATTCATATTGGTGTTTATTAGCTGAGTTGCGGGTTGTACTTCTTTGTTTAACGAAATTGTAAAGAAACGCTTGTCGAAATAGTCGAAAAGAAGTAAACTTATTGGTAGCACAACTGCAACGGGTTTTGCTAATAAGGAACAAATAAAAAGGAACAAACATAAAGCATAATAAATCTTGCTATTTTTATTTACTGCACGTATATAATAAAGATATGCAATGCAAGATGCTATATAGAACATTCCATATACAACATCTTTTCTACCCGCTATCCATGCAATAGATTCTACATGCATAGGATGTAAGCCAAACAAAAGTGCTGTAATAAAAGCAATTAAATGTTGTTTTGTTAATTTAAGTATTAACCAATAGACTAATATTGTGGTTGCTATATGAAATAAAAGACTATCAAGATGGTATAACCAAGGTTCTAAACGAACAAAACTGTATTCTATTGCATAAGTAAGTATTGTTAAAGGGTGATAATTACCCATTACTGAATAGGTGAAAATATCCTTTAGCCCATCGAAACTTAGGTTTTTAATATATTGATTGCTTTGGGTTACATACCCCGGGTCGTCCCAATTGGTAAATTGATTGTTTAGGCAAGTTTGAAGAAACAAAAAAGTAACTGTTGCAATACCAATAGGAAACAATAAATGTGCATATTTAGAAACAAAATTGCTTTTTGTTTCTTGTGAATTAGTAGCCGGCTTTACTGTTGGTGATTTAGGTACTGTTGTAGTTTTGCCTGTAGCACTATTAGTTGTGTTTTTGCTTTGTTTATTAGTTTGTTTTGCCATTTCACTCAAATGTAGTAAAAATAAGTTATGACATGCAAGATAGTATAAAATGAAGTATCGGTGCTTTTTTATTAAAGAGAAATTTAGGAGGTCGTTTGGAGTTTCTTTTGAAAAATAACGATTTAGATTTAGCTTATTGTCCTGATACTTTCGTTGGTACTATATATAGTTTTATAAATGCACAGTAGAACAAATGGAATAAGTAATGTACGAACACATTTATTAATTTTATGCAATTCAAAATAATATTATATAATTCAAAATAGTTTGCAAAATTCTACATTAACAACATGATTTGATAATAAGTTGATATATTAGGGTTTGCTTAAAACAAACTAAGACTCGTTTTTTCTTCTTTTTTTTAGCTCGTTTATGTCAGTGATATCCTTTTCTCTTGCAAGCACTTGTTTGTTTGTAATTACATCGTCAAAATTGATAAACATAATATCAATACCATCAACTTGAGCTATTTCTTTGTTTTCATACGAATTCCTGAATTTTGAAAGTCCTGGCAGTTCTGGCAA
This sequence comes from uncultured Bacteroidota bacterium, assembly GCA_903916555.1. Taxonomy (GTDB): domain Bacteria; phylum Bacteroidota; class Bacteroidia; order Chitinophagales; family Chitinophagaceae; genus CAIYTT01. The sequence goes on along the minus strand of CAIWXG010000289.1, from coordinate 1,352 downwards.
AAAGTCAATCGTAAAAGTGTCAAAATTCAATTTAAAGAAAGATTTTTTTGGATTTGGAGTAGTTTCATTTTTAAACTCTGTAACGTCTTCTCCTAATGCCTGTATAGCATCAAGAAGATTGAAGTAGTTTTTATATGACGGGTTATACCAAAAATCAAGATCAGGCTTATTTGTCGGAATGCCGCCAATAGAAACAGACATTCGAAAATACCCATGAAGAGCTACAGCAGTTCCGCCTACTATCAAGTATTCCACCTTGTGAAAGTTGAGAAGTCTGCAAACAGTAACTAAGCTTGTGCCTAAGCCCTTATCCATTTTTCTTCTTATTTTTTAAAGACTTTGTGCTTTTCTCTTTTTGTGGTATGACAGATGCTACTAAAAGTTCAATAAAAATCTTATATTCTTTGAATAATTCCAAATCGGGATTTTTTGTCAAATTGTTAGCCGATTTTAATTCAATGAAATTACTATACCGATTAAGTACTGCCATAGATTAATTAGTTAGAAACAAGGCAAATATAGCTAAAATATCTGGATATTTAAAATGGTTTACCTTCCTTATTTGTCGCATATCTTGCAAATATAAATTATAGTATGAGTGTTAATAATGTAACTGAATTTTATGATGTGGCAATTATAGGTGCCGGCCCAGCGGGTTGGACATGTGCTTTGTCACTTAAAAACGCGGGACTTAAAGTGCTGTTAATTGATAAAGCTACGTTTCCGAGAGATAAAGTTTGTGGTGACGCAATACCGGGTAGCGCAATAAAAACATTAAAAAGCATATCTCCTGAATATGGTGTCTTGTCCTTATATTTTTAAATCTGATAAATCAAGTTTTTCATATTTTTTGCATTGAATACAGATGTTTTTAACATTACTAAAATCAAAAGTCTTTATATCAATTCCATGTTGCTTATTGCCACTTTTAAGATATAAATCCATATTCATACTTGGCATTTCAACCTCTGCCAAATAAAGACTTAAAATCTCAAAATCTTGGTCGTAGATTTTATTCCAAGGTATTTCATGTTTGTTCATAATTATAATTTAATTACATGTAGGCAATAGTTAATCTCTGCTTTGGCATAAAGAAATAAAAATAATTACTCTTATATGTTTGGAAAACACTTAACAAAAATACAATATTATTTACAGTCAAACCCTCTCTTGCTCGTTTGCAACGAACATATATGTGGTGTTTGTACCCCCATTAAAAATAAACAAAATAGCGAAAGAACACAGCGTAATGATGTGGTTTTCGCTATTTATAATCGTGGTCGCACCAGGAATCGAACCTGGATCTAAAGTTTAGGAAACTTCTATTCTATCCATTGAACTATGTGACCATT
>CAIWXG010000288.1 GCA_903916555.1 uncultured Bacteroidota bacterium | reverse complement strand
GGTGCTATAAGATAAAATTGTATTTCGACCTCTAAAGACCATGCTGCGCCATTGAGTATTGGGATGCCATGAAATAAAAAATTATGCAAATAACCTATTGAAGCTAACCAACTTGATATAAGTACATTTAATGGTTTATGTTTTGTAACTATCATTATTAGCAATATAAGTGTCATAGATAAAATATAAGGTGGCTCTAATCTAGTTAGCCTTCTTAAATTGTATCTTTTAAAATTTACTTTATTACCATTTGCAAGATAGTACTGCGCTAATGGGAAACTGGAAATAAATCCACTTAAAACAAAAAACAATTCAACCCCTCTATTTCCGATTAAAAAAATGTATTTACTAATTGATAATATTCTTTGTTATCAGCAAAATTTATAGGCGACTTTATATTAAATATATAATAAATGTAAAAAAACACCACTAATAGAATAGCTATAAATCTGATACCATCTATTTCCGGGAAATATAAATTATTTGTTGTTATACGTCTAAGTTTTGTATTTAATCCAATATCTAATATCTATTTTAATTAAAGATTGTAAATTTATAAAAAGCCAAGCATGAAGTAGAATATTAGTAATTTACATTTATAGTAATCATAAAAACAGGTATTAAAAAGCATCTAAAAGCACTTTTAATACCCGTTTTTTTATTTTAAAAATAATATTTATCTCATAAACAATAACTCTCTGTATTTTGGCAACGGCCATTGGCTATCATCTACAATAAGTTCCAGCTTATCTGCATTATATCTTATTTTGTCGAAGTATGGCTTAATGATATGACAATATTGTAATGCACGTTTATGTATATCTTCTGTTCTGTTAGCTATTTTACGAGCCTCAATCATTTCTTCTACATGTTTATTAATAGATTGAATGTGTCCGCTAATAACTTCTACCATATTTAATTGAGCTTTATAAGCATATTCGCTAAGGTGCAAATCTTTTAAACCCTTTACATTTTGTATCAATACATTTTGATAGTTTATGGCTGCCGGTAAAATATGATTTGTAGCAATATAACCAAGAACACGAGCCTCAATCTGTACTTTTTTCACATACTCTTCAAGCATTATTTCATGTCTGGCATCTAATTCTCTTTTAGAAAAGATTCCATTATTCAAAAATACATATTTTGCTTTTTCAGATGAATATGCATCTAAAGCTTCAGGGGTCGTTTTAAAATTATTTAAACCTCTTCGGTTAGCTTCCTCCGCCCATTCTTCGCTGTAATTATCGCCCTCGAATCTTATTTTTTTAGAATCAGAAATATAATTTCTTAAAATTTGTAAAATAGCAATTTCTTTTCTTTCGCCTTTTTCAATTAGTACATCTACATCAATTTTAAATTGTTTCAATGTTTCTGATACAATTGTATTAAGAACTAACATGGGCGATGCACAATTGGCTGATGAACCAACTGCTCTAAATTCAAATTTATTACCTGTAAATGCAAAAGGACTGGTACGATTTCGGTCGGTATTGTCCATTAACAATTCAGGAATTTGCTTATGTATATCTAATTTAAGTATCACTTCGTCCTGCTCTGTAAATTTCTCTTTTACTCGGCTTTCAACTTCATCAAGCACTTCCGACAAATATTTACCTACATATACTGAAATTATTGCCGGTGGCGCTTCATTTGCACCCAAACGATGGTCATTATTTGCAGATGCTATTGAGGCACGCAATAAATCGGCATAATCGTGTACAGCTTTTATGGTATTTACAAAAAACGTTAAAAACATTAAATTGGTACGAGGTGTTTTTCCGGGCGACAATAAATTAATGCCAGTATCGGTTGCCATACTCCAATTATTATGCTTACCACTACCATTAACACCAGCAAATGGCTTTTCGTGTAATAATGCTTTTAGCTTATGTCGTTTAGCAACTTTGTTCATAATATCCATCAATAAGGTATTATGGTCAACTGCTATATTTACTTCTTCAAAAATAGGTGCACACTCAAATTGCGATGGTGCAACTTCATTATGACGAGTATGTAATGGAATACCTAATTTATATGCTTCTTGTTCAAAATCTTGCATAAAAGCAAATACACGCTCAGGAATAGACCCAAAATAATGGTCTTCTAATTGCTGCCCTTTAGCCGGGCTATGACCTAATAATGTTCTACCACACATTAATAAATCAGGTCTTGCATTAGCAAGAGCTTCGTCTATTACAAAATATTCTTGTTCCCAGCCTAATGTTGCAGTAACTTTATTAATATTTTTATCAAAATAGTGGCATACATCAACAGCAGCTTTATTAAGTGCTGCTACCGATTTTAGTAAAGGTGCTTTATAATCAAGCGATTCACCGTTATAAGCAATAAATATAGTTGGTATGCATAATGTTTTTCCTGAACCTGCTTCCATTATAAATGCAGGTGATGAGGGGTCCCAAGCCGTATAACCACGAGCCTCGAAAGTGGCTCTTATACCACCATTAGGGAAACTTGATGCATCAGGTTCTTGTTGTATTAATGCTTCACCATCAAATAATTCTAATGCTGTACCATCACTTTTAAGAGTAAAAAACGAATCATGTTTTTCTGCGGTAGTACCGGTCAATGGTTGAAACCAATGTGTAAAGTGAGTAACTCCTCTTTCTTCTGCCCAAACCTTCATTCCGGCAGCTACTTGGTCTGCAATTTTACGTTCTACACGTAATCCGCTTTTTGCAGAATTCATAAGGCTCTTGTAAGCCTCATCGCTCAAGTATTCACGAATAGTACGACCGCTGAATACGTTAGTACCAAAAATTGATGTAACCTTTTTATCTCCGTAACCGGTAATTTTTCTTTCTTCTCCGGCTAATGTTTGCAAGGCTTGAAATCGTAATGAAGACATAATATTAAATTTTGTACAAATTTAGTACTTTTTCTAAAAAAACAAACTTTTTTTAGAAATTTTCATAAATTTTTCAATATTATTAAATTAAATAATTTAATTTTTCTACTTCAACATTTGTAATCAAATC
>CAIWXG010000287.1 GCA_903916555.1 uncultured Bacteroidota bacterium | reverse complement strand
ATATCTGTCTGTAATTCGCCAAACAAATATTCGCCTGCAATATCAAATGTCTCATATTCATTGGTTTGGAAGCCGGATGCGAGAAATTTTATTTTAAATGGCGAAGTAGAATCAGGATGGTAGGCGGCAGATATACCCCCAAATTTAGAGTCAAACTGGTCGAACTCGCTACCTGTATAAAATACCCTTAATTGATAAGCCTGATTCAGCAAGCCAAAACTGGAGGTTTGTGTTTCAGGAAAAAAAGTAAAGCGATTACGGGCATAATTCCCAATAGCTTCTAATTCCCAATTGGCATTTGGTCTATAATTTATTAAGGTTTGTATATCAGTAAACGAGGGATTATATACACCTTGTGTAGGTTGAGACTGTAAAATATATTGGTTACTTTTTTGTCTTGCCCCTATTAGGTACGACAGCTTTTGATTTTTAGTGCAACCCTCCAAGTGTAAATTAGCACCCAATAAACTTAAAGCAACAGAGCCTGCAAATTCTGTAGGTTTTTTATAGGTAACATCAAGCACGCTACTCATTTTATCTCCATATTTAGCTTGAAAGCCACCCACAGAAAAATTTACATCAGCAACTAAATCTGAGTTAACAAAACTAAGTCCCTCTTGTTGCCCGGCTCTTACCAGAAAAGGTCTATAAATTTCAAAATCGTTTACATAAACGAGGTTTTCATCAAAATTACCCCCTCTTACACTGTATTGCGAGCTTAACTCATCATGAGAGCCTGTTTGGGTTTTAATAATGCCCTCTATACCACCAATAACCCCCGGATTGTAATCTACTTTCCCCAACATCCGTTCAAAAGGAATGGAGCCGGCATTGCGATCGAATTTGCCTTTAACAAGTACAGTACCTAACATATTTTCTTTAAGTACAATGTCAATATTTTTTGTTTGTCCTGTATTTAAATTTAATGTAATTTTCTTTGTAAGAAAACCCGGATAGCCATAAATAATATTTATTTCTTTACCGGCAGTAATTTCCATAAGGTAATAACCTGCTTTGTTGGTATAAGCACCAAAACCGGTTATTTCATCAAAAACAACAGCAGAGTCTATTGGTTTATGGTGTTCGTCTTTTACAATACCTGTAATAAAAGCCTTTTGGGCTACAACTTGCGTAAAAAACAAAATAAATAGTAAAGAAAATATACTGCGGATTTGCCACATAAATTATAGAACGGTATATAAATAAAATTATTTCACTTCTATTTTAAGCTTTTAATTGTTTCTGCCGGGTTAGGTGAAGAAAAAACAGTGTTCCCTGCAACTAAAACATCTGCACCACATTTTTTTAGAGTGGGTGCATTTTCTAAACTTACGCCACCGTCTATTTCAATTAAAGTACTTGCACCGCAATCTTTAATTAATTGTTTCAATTGTTTTATTTTATGAGTAGTCTGGTTTATAAATTTTTGTCCGCCAAAACCCGGGTTCACACTCATAAGACAAACAACATCTATTTCAAAAATTATATCGGTTAATAAACTAACAGGAGTATGCGGATTTAAAGCTACACCAGCCTGCATACCCAACGATTTTATTACCTGAATACTTCGGTGCAAGTGTGGTGAAGCTTCTAAATGTACTGTAAGTATATTAGCACCTACTTTTGCAAAATCCTCAAAGTATCTTTCGGGTTTTTCTATCATTAAATGTACATCAAAAGGCTTACGGGCTATTTTTTTAATAGCAGCTATTATCGGCATACCAAAAGTGATATTTGGCACAAAACAACCATCCATCACATCTATATGTATCCAATCTGCTTCACTGTTATTAATCATTTCAATTTCCTGCCCTAATTTCAAAAAATCTGCAGAAAGAATAGATGGTGCTACTAAAGCCATGTTTGTAATTATTAATAGTTAATATATTTTTTTTAGAATTGTATGTAAATACACTATTTATTTTATCACTTTCAGTCGTTTCAAAGCCTCTTTCGGGTTAGGGTAGTCCGGATTTAGCCTTAAAGCCTGTTTATAATCTGCTATTGCTTGCGGAATACTGTCTAATGATTCTTTACATATACCCCTGTTAAAAAAGGCAGGTGCATTTACGGGGTCAATTTTAGTAACAATATCATATTGCCTCATAGCTTTTTCAACAGAATCTTGTTGCATATATATAAAACCTAAATTAAAGAGTGCATTTACATAATGAGAATCGTGCATAATACATTTTTTGTATTCTTCTTTAGCATGTTCAAAGTCGTTTCCTTCCTGAAAATAGACCCCTTTGGCATAAATAGGGAATACATCTGTCGTATCTAATTTTGCAGCATTGTCTAAATATAGAAATCCTTTTGGGTCTTTCTTTGCATTGTAAAGTAAACCTAATTGCACAATAGCATCTTTATAATCCGGCTGCACATCTACAGATGTCTGAAAGCTGGAAATAGCTTTTGCTGTATCTTTCATATCTTTATACACCATGCCTTTTAGAAAATAGGCTTCGCCATCAAAAGGATTATTACGCAGTACTATATCTATCTCTTTCAACGATTCATTGTATTTTTTTATATATAGCATCATTTTTGCTATTTTCAAGTGCGATTTTCTATCAGTAGGATTTTTAGCCATTGCTTTTTTTATCCATTCAATAGAACCTGTAATATCTTTTTTCTCAAACAGAAAATCACCAACTGCACTTAGGTATTCAGCATTATTAGTATCTATTGCGGCAGCTTTTTTATAATCTCTATACGCTAATGAATCTTGTTTTAGTTTATAAAGCTTTGTGGCACGCTCAAAATAAAGGTGTGCATTAGTAGGGTCATTTTTTATTTCTAATGTAATTGCCTTTAGAATAGGGTCATTTTGAAAAACCGGATTTGCGTCATCTACACTATTTGTTTTATTACCATTGCAGGCATAAATAAATATAGCGATAATAAATAGTTGAAAATAACGAAATAGGGAATGTTTCATTTTGCAAACTTATTAAAAAATGCTTGTAAAATTACATGAAGCTTAGTATTTACCTATCAAACAATATTATAAATACAAATAAAATAAGATTAGAAAGGATAACCGATAGAAAAACCAAAAACAATATTATTAGTTCTCCAAGTGCGATTATTAAATTCTATTTGGTCGAAAACCCAGCCATTATTAGTAAAAACACTTGGTTTTTTAACCGGCATAGCTACATCAAATCTAAAATTAAGAAACGATGCCACATCAAATCTCAAGCCAGCACCAACATCTATACCTATATCTTGACCAAATGAGGAGAGTTCAATTTCGCCACCCGGGAAATTAGGGTCTTTTTTTGCTAACCAAATATTACCTGCATCTGAAAAAATAGCACCGTTCATTTTTACCGAACTCGTAATAGGCAAAATAGGAAATCTGTATTCTCCATTCATTTCTAATTTAATATCTCCGGTACGGTCTATTAAATTAGAAGTATTTGTATTTAATACATCGGCATAATGACCCGGACCTAAAGAACGTAATTGCCAGCCACGCAAGCTATAAGGTCCACCTACATAGTATTGTTTAATGTAGGGTAGGGTATTGGATTGACCATAAGGAATACCGACACCACTAAAAAAGCGGACAGCAAACACAGAATGTTTTATATTAAAATAATGTCTTGCATCTATATCAAGCTTAGAATATTGTGCATATTTTATTTTATAAAGGTCGTTTAATGCTGCTCCTAATTGATTAAGGACACCCAAAATTCCCCCGGATTCTTCGATACCAATTTTAAGAAACGAATAGTTTCTGCCCCTTTTCTTTTCATTATCAGAATAGGTAAATGTTATATTTTCTCCTTCAATAAAATTTTGTTTATAACTGTTTTTTAGAAATGGAATAGAGTCTAATCGTGCTTTAAAAGATGCTGATTCTTCAGGAACACGTATAATATTTACAATTACCGGTGAAAATGCCCAAGTAATCGTTTTTGTTTTATGCCAATTATAGCCAAAATTACCACTGGTATTTATTAATGTAAAATAATTTACTCTGTCCATCACATTTGTTCCCCCACTTAAAACAGTATGTGGTAAATTAGTAGGGTCAAAAAGGCTAATACCAACAGGAGAAACAAACTTAGGCAAATCTAAACTTAAATTGATACCGTAATACGAAGTTAAAAGGCTAAAGTGTTGAAATATCGTTTTTCCTATATTTTCACTGTATAAAAGCTCAATGCCTCCATTTAGACTAATTGTGAATAGATTTGCACCCTTAGCAAAATTACGGTCTCTAAAATTTATTCCAGCAGAACTCCCTAAAGCATAGGTTGAACCACTGCTTATTTCAACATTTGTAGAGATATCATGTTTTTTGCTGCGATTCATTATGATATTGCAATAAAGCAAGTACTTATCAAATGGGTCGGTGTAGTATTTGATACTTAAAAACTGAAATAATCCTAATTCGTTTAATTTAGCAGTAGTTTTGTCAAAATCTATTTGTGAATATTCTTTATTGGGTATTATAAAAATATGATCAGATAAGACCTTAGAATGTATATAATCATTTTTGTAAATAAACTGTAGGCTATCAAAATTTCGTTTTATTAAGGTTGTATCATTCAAATCTACAATATCGCTATAATCAGGAAATACATTTATTTTATTTACCTTATATTTTTTATAAGCAGTGGAGTCATCCGTACGCCTAATAAATATTTCAATATCTAATTGAGGTTTGTCTTTTTTTATTTTAATATTTTTAGTAATTGTTGTAGAACTATCAAGTGGCGAATTTACATTCTTAATTGCATAATTAATAAATGTATCTAATTTAAAGGTAATATTTTCTTGTGTGAAATGAAAATATCCGTTATTTCTCAGTAATGCTGTTAATCGGCTTCTCTCGTCCTCTAATAAGCTGATTGTATAATCTGTACCTTGTTTAAAATTAGATTGCTCTGCTGCCGGTAAAATTATATGGACAATATCACTGTCATCAATATTATATTTAACTGTGTTTATTGCATAATTATTATCAGTATATATTTTATATTCTACTATTACTTTTTTATGTTTTATTTTATAATTACTTATTACATTCACATTAAAATAGCCTAAGTTAAATAGATAATTTCGCATATTTAATACAGAACGAGTTATAGGTACTGTATCAAATAATACGGGTTTTTCCATAGACTTACGCACCATAGAATCGGGTAGAATACCCTTTCTTTTTAACTTGTAATTATAATGCCATAATTTGTACTTTACAGGTATAACTCCTAAAATATTGTAGGTAGTATTAGGTTTTTGAATTGTTAGCTTATATAAATTATCTTTAATGTCGCCAATATTCTTGATTTTGTTTTTTGACTTTACAATAATTGAATTTTTTTGAAGCAATAGCTCATTTACCTTTAAGTTTTTCGTACTGCTACAACTATACAGTAAACTAAAGAAAAAATATACAAGGATAAGAAAATAATATTTAATATGTAAGTAGGAGCTAATATTCATTAAAATTTTAAATGTAAAGTGCAAAGGTCGTACCAAAAAATGAAGGAATAAAATGTATTGTGTGTAATTGTGCAATTTAATATTTTATTCAATAATTATTACAACTAAACATGCAATGGAATATTAAGAATAAATTAGCTTTGCACATATGCTTACTAAAACTCAAATTAAATATATTCGTTCTTTATGGCAAGTAAAAGCTCGTAAAGAACATAATGCTTTTATTATTGAGGGTACAAAAATAGTTGACGAGTGGTTAAGAAACAACCAACAACTTAAAATGTTAATTGCAACCAAAGAATGGAAAGAAGCAAATTTAGATTTATTAAAACTACAGCCTGATATTAATTTATATATTATTAAAGAAAGCGAACTAAATGCATTATCCGGCTTGCAAACAGCTAATGAAGTAATGGCTGTTGTAGAAATACCGGATAATAAAGAAATTGTTTTACAGAATAAATGGTATTTGGCTTTAGATACTATTCAAGACCCCGGCAATATGGGTACTATAATACGTATTGCAGATTGGTTTGGAATACCTGCCATTTTTTGCACTCCCGATTGTGTGGATGTTTATAATCCTAAAGTGATTCAGGCTGCTATGGGTGGGCATCTAAGAGTTAATATTATTGAAAAAAATTTGAGTGAATTGTTCTCAACAACAGATTTACCTATTTACGGTGCTACTTTAGATGGAGAAAACATTTATAAATGCACAACAGGTAATTACGGTATCCTATTAATTGGTAATGAATCTAAAGGCATATCACAAAAATTAAAATTATTACTTACAAAAGGTATTACAATTCCTCGCTATGGTGGTGCTGAATCATTAAATGCAGCAGTTGCTACTGGTATTATATGTGCAGTGTTACTACACCGTTAATATTTTTTCAATTAATCATTTTAAATCAAAAATGGCACAACAATTGTATCTTTATTTAAAAATCATTTTCATGAAAAATAGAATCTTTGCAGTAATATTATTTTCTTTTTTGGGACCTATTGTCCAAGCTCAGTCTATGCTAAAAGTATCTTTAAGCGACAAATCACCAATCAATATATCCGTTGATGGCAGATTTTTTAATAAAACTGGTACATCGATTACAGTTGGCGACTTGCCACCCGGAAGACATTCAATAAGAATATATGCTCCAAATGAAAACAACTATAGCAACAGAATGCATCATGCAATTTTAGATGATAGGATTAAAACTTTTGTAGGTAATATAACAATTTTGGTTTATGACCCTGAAAGAGATGTACTTGATATTAATGAAGAAGATATTTATAATTACCAAAACAATCAAAACAACAATCAACCAATAAATAATAATAGTACAAATAACAATAATGCCACCCGCAATGATTATAATGCTATTCCTCCAACAGTAAATAATGCTAATATTAGTGGTACGCTAAATAAAGAGAAAACAGATAATTTAAAAAACAAAGTGGCTGATAAAGTTAGCGACTTAGACAAAGTTAAAGTGCTACAAACAGAATTAGCATCTGAAAAAATAACGACAGCACAAGTAGGCGAAATGATGGATTGGTTTGTGTTTGAAAGTGGTAAAATAGAATTTGTAAAATGGGCTTATGATAAAACTATAGATAAAGATAATTTTGGTAATCTTGAATCTAAGTTCAGCTATAAAAATTATCAAGATGAGTTTCTTGATTTTATTAAAAGTAAAAAATAGTTTACTAATCTACTTTATAACAAAAGAGGATGTATAAGCATACATGCATCCTCTTTTGTTATCCATAAAAATTAAATTAACTAAACAAGAAGGCTACATCGTCTTTTGTTAGGCGTTTTATTAAACCGGTATCGTCAGATACCAGCTCATTTGCCAATGCCCGCTTGTGTTCTTGCAATTGCAACATTTTTTCTTCTAATGTATCTTTGCAAATAAGGCGATATGCAAATATATTTTTTGTTTGCCCAATACGATGTGTTCTATCTATTGCTTGCTGTTCTACTGCCGGATTCCACCATGGGTCAACAATATATACATAATCGGCAGCGGTAAGGTTTAAACCGATACCTCCGGCTTTTAAAGAGATTAAAAATACTCTGCATTCGTGGTTATTCTGAAACTCTTGAATAGCTTTTTCTCTGTCGGTAGAAGATGTACTACCATCAAAGTAAACATGTTTAATATCTTCTTCTTCTAATCGTTCTCTTATTAAAGCTAACATACCCAAAAATTGAGAAAATATTAATACTTTATGGTCTCCCACATTTTCTATTATTTCTCTCGACAGTTCGTCTAATTTTATTGAATAATTTGGGAATTTTTCATCCTCATTCATTATTGCAGGAGAATCACAAATCTGACGCAATTTAGTAAGCCCTTGTAATATATGTAGCTGAGACCTCTCAATACCTTTTTCTTCAATTATACCTAATATCTTAGACTGGTATATGTTTCTGTATGCCTCATATATTTTTCGTTGGTCCGGCCCCATTTCACAATAAAGAATCGTTTCTGTTTTTTCAGGTAAATCTTTTGCTACTTGTTCTTTGGTACGTCTTAATAAAAAAGGATAAGTTAGTTTGCGTAATTGTAATTTTACCTCATCTTCTTTAAATTTATCAATAGGGGTTGCAAATTCATTCATAAAGAACTCTCTACTACCCAGCATACCCGGATTAAGAAAATTCATTTGTGCGTAGAGGTCGAACGTATTATTTTGAACAGGTGTACCACTTAATGCCAACCTGTTTTTACTGTTAAGTAACAACGATGCTTTGGCAACCTGCGATTGAGGATTTTTAATTGATTGAGATTCATCAAGCACCACATAATCAAAGGGTATTTCTTTTAATAACTTAATATCACTACGCATTGTGCCATAAGTAGTGATAATAATATCATAGTTTACGAAAGATGCGGGATTCGGATTCCTTTTGGGTCCGTGGTGTATAATTCTTGTAATATCGGGTGTAAATTTAGTTATCTCATTTTCCCAGTTATACATTAATGTAGTAGGGCAAACAACTAAAAAACGGCAACCGGGATTCGTATTTTTATAATGTTGAAAAAACGTAAGTGTCTGCACTGTTTTCCCCAATCCCATGTCATCGGCAAGTATGCCGCCCCAACCTGCTTCGTTTAGAAACTTTAACCAATGGAAACCTGCTAATTGATAGGGTCTAAGTTTAGCTTTTAAATGTTCGGGTGGTTCAACTTCACTAAAGTCATTTGTGAGAATAGATTCTAGCTTTACCTTTTTTTCTTCTAATTCTTGTTGTAATTTATCTTCTTTTATTTCGCCAAGTAAATCGTCTAATACACTAAAATGAAATTTTTTCAATCTTATTTTAGACCCTTTTGTTTCACCAATCTTAAGCATTAAACTATATTTCTTCATCCATTCATTAGGCAACATACCTACCGAACCATCACCAAGTTTTATATAATTTTGTTTTTGGGCAAGTGCATTTTTTACATCTATAATAGACACTTTCTGGTCACCAAACTTCAACTCTACAGCGGCTTCAAACCAATCTATACCGCTGCTTACCATTATTTGTGTAGTAGGTTTATGTATGTTTACTTTTAGGCTTTGTAAACCCTCATAACCCATTATTTCTACATTCTCATCTTTCATTTTTTCAATAAAACGAGTAAACCAATTACTATTTAATACCGATGTGCCTGAAATATGAAAAAATTGTTCTTTTTTGTTATAATGAATATCTGCATGCATACTTTGAATGTTCTGAATAAATTCAGCTTCAATTTCCTCATTGCGTTTTATTATCATTACTATGCCATTATGTGGCTTTATAACATCGCCAAACCACGATGGTTTTATTTCTATATCGTTATATACAAAAACAGGTCGCAATACTAATGTAAACTCTTTTTCCTGCAAATAAATACGACAAACCGGTTTTATTTCGGTGAAATGTTCAATTAATTCTTCACTAAAATGTACATGGAGTAAATTATTCCATAACATTAATTTATCTACTAAAAATTTTGACCAATTGTCGTTTTCAACTTTTATGAGTCCATCCGGCAAAAAAGCTTCTACTATTTGTATTTCATTTAAATTGCCTAAGCAGTGTAATGCATTTTCGTACACTAATAATGCAGAATTAAGTAATGTTGCATCGGCAAAAGTTACGGCTATATTATTTATTATCCATTCTAAAGTAACAGAGTAATTAGTTTTTTCTTTTCTTACTATTAGTTGTGGATGGGCATGTTTGTCTGAAAACTCTATTTTTTCTAAGCCGGTTGAAGAAAATAATTTGCCTTGTTTACGTATGTAAACATAATTATGTGTTGAATTTCTGTCAGCTAATTTTTGATATTTAGGAAGCAAGTATTCCCATATTTGTTCTTTTATTTCCTCACTTGGTGCATCGTTTACAATACTGTCTAAATCTTGAATATAATCACCGAAAGGTAAATTTTTCTTCAAGTATTTAAGTAATTCATCTGGCATAAATTTCCGGGCAGTAACCAATAAATCTCTGTCTTCTTCTTTAAAAATTGTAGGATTTATATTCTGGTTAAGTTCTATTCTACTTATAGAGCCTGTAAGTATTTTCATGTCATCATCAGCAATACCGGCAATTAAAACAACATCTACAAAAGGGAAATGGGCAATTGTAGTATCCAAAACAATACCTATTCTTTTTATTACTTGTTCCATTACTTTTACTTCCACCTCTTTGGGGGCATGTATAACAGTAGATGCTACAGGAGTGATTTTTTTAATAGTGGGGTCTAATACGCGTAAAAAAGGTTTTCCTCCTTCAACAGTAAAAGCAAATTTTCCGCTTAGGTTATCACTTAAGCTATAACCGTATTGTTCTAATAATTTATTTTTTTGTAAATCTATATTTTGTGTCGTTTGAAAATAATGGGTACCAAACGTTTTTAAAACATGTAAAAATAAAGCTGCTTTATGCACACATAATGGATATTTCTGTTCGCTGCAACCGCAAGATGTATCATAATATCTTTCTTCATTCTGTTTTATCGTAACTCTAAAGGTGTTGTCATCATCACTTACATCAGCATCTATACGTTCGTTTTTATTAGAAACAATTACAGCCTTATTGGCATTAGCCATTCTTTCTGCTATTTCAAGACTATCAGGCGAAGCAAAAATGAGCAACATTTGTTTTGTTATTTGCCGCATTCTTACTACTGTATGCTTTTGGTCGTAAATGATATTTGTGTTTTCAAAGAAACCACTTTGTAAAATATCATTTAATTGAAATAATGCTGCTACTTCATGGCGACAAATTTCACCCAAATTATACGGACATTGGCAACGAACTGCTAAATCTTTTGGATGTAAATATTTATTTATGGTTACAGTATAATAGTTTTGGTACAAATCATTACGTACCCTAAATCTTACTTGTTCCAGTAAATGGTCAACATCAAGCATTTGAACTCCGGATGTATGAAAAATTTTTTTACCACGACGAATTACTTCCTCAGCGCCATGGTTATAAACATATCTTAAAATTGGTGGTAATGACATTTATATGTATAAATATTCAAAAAAAGCAATCTGCAAAAATACCGATAAAACACGTTAAATAGTGTTGATCAAAATAAATTTATGTTAAACAGATATATGAAATTAGTAGCTTTATGCAGGGAAAACTTTTGCTAATACAAGACAAAAATGTATAATAATAACATGAAAAATTCTTTTTGATAGTTGTAGAACAGTCATATAAGATAAATTTCAACTATTAAGTTATGCAAAATAAAAAATAAATTTTCCCTTTTCAAAATCCCGAAGGGATTAATTTTATGGAATCTGATTAGTTACGATAAATTTTATAAAAAATAGTAGCTATTATAATTAAATACCGTTTAGTATTATATTCGCAGTTTTACTTTTATAGAAATTATTTACTTATATTGAAAAATTTAGAAAAAATAGTTCGATTTACAACAATCGGAATAATTATATATTTACTCTGCTTTGGGGTTGCTATGGCATGTTTCCCAATAAGGCCTTTTTGGAATGACGAATGGAGGCTACTGTATAATATTAAATTTAAACCTTATGATTTGCTTTGGGGGCGTCTTGATTTATTACAAGAATGTCCGAGGCTCTATTTATTTTGTATTAAAAAAATTTCTTCATTTTTTGATTACAGTTATACTTCTTTGCGGTCGCCGGCTTTAGTACTTACTGCAATAAGTATTTGTATTTGTTTTTATTTAAAGAATAAAATTTTTCCAAACAATAAGATATATGGTTTCCTCTTTATTCTTATTCTTATTTCATCGCAAACATTTACAGATTACATGGTACAAGTAAAGCACTATGAAATGGAAATTCTTCTTTGCTTATTTGCATTATGGCAATTTATTACGCTACTTGAAATTTGCGAGAAAGGGATGCCTTGCAATAAATATAAATATACGTTACTCTGCCTTAGCTTTTTTGCATCACCCTATTTTGGTTATACTTATTCTATTGCAGTTGCTCCTATTTTCCCATTGGTAATATTATACTCTCTAATTTGTATTAATAAAAAACAAGTAACTAATTATAAATATTTTTTACCGGCTTTGTATTTTCCTTTGGTTATTGCAGCAGTAAATATTGTAATTTTTTATTTTATTGATGCAAAACATGTAATGCAAGATAAGGATATGTATGGGTCTTATATGAGAATGTTAGGAAACAAAAATGGAGAAAATCACTTTATTGAATATTTTTGGAATTTATTTTCCTTAATCGGTTCTGGATTTCTATTTGAAATTATTTTCGGGATACTGGGCGTATTGTCGTTTTTTTATGTTACATATAGATTGGCTAAAACTAAAATTTATAATTTTACTAAAGAAGACTATTATAAACTTTATGGCATAGTATTATTGATAATTACGCTATTTCTGTTTCTGTCGGGTAAATTGATAGGTAGCGTTGCAAGGTTAACTTCCTTTACAATACCATCTATAGCCCTATTAATTATTTCTTTCTTCCAATTTATAAGAATAAAATATAATAAAATTGTAAATATCCTCACTGTTATATTATTTGTTGGTCTGTATGGTAATATAATTACAACCTGTATTAATACATTTACTTACCCTGAATACAGCAATAGAATTAAAACTTTATGGAATACGTCTCTTGCATTAAAACAAGCAAGACTTAATAAAATTCCTTTTTTTATTACTGATGGGGTTTTCGGTGATAAAATTGACATAAATACACAATTTCCCGGCAAAATTACACACTATACAATAGATTCTGCACAAATTAAAGGTGAAGATAAATTATGTTCGGAAGTTATTGTAAAAATTAATCCGGAATATAAGCTATGGGATAACACACCTATTTATCAGATTCCCGATATTAAATGGACAAATATTTATATTAATCAATTGCCAATTGAAATAAAATCTGCTATTGTTTGTGACGGAATAAATTATTTTAGAATTTATAGATGATTTTCGGGGGTAAATCAATCTCTTTTTCTGTGCCTTTTCTTCTTTTTACCTATATCAAACATTTTATAATACCCTTTGAAAATCTGCTTTACATCAAAGTACATTCCCTCAATTCCATCATCATTTTGCTTTATGGTAAGATAATCACACTGATTTGATGTTAAAGATTGCTTACCATCAAAATCATAACCCAATAAATTAATTAATGTATATTCATCGCTAATTGAGTTTACATGTATGCCGGTAGTATCCGTTTTTCCATCTCCGGTTGAAACGAGTGTTTTAGCAACCATAATTAATTTAAACCTATATAAATTAGAAGTGTCTATAATACCTAAATCATGATATAAATTTTCCATTCTATTTAAATAAGCTAAACTATAGGGTTCTATCTCCAACTGTTTTTTTGTATAAAAAATTAATTGTTGCCTATCGCTTTTTGTAAGTTCATTTTTACTATAAATAGCTTTAATAGAATCATTGAAATTTATTGGAGAATTATGTTCCTGAAAAAAATAACCATAATAAAGATTTGTAAAATCTGTAATATTTAAAGAAGTGTCATTATTATTATATCTATTGAAAAGTTTAGGATAAAAAGAATCAAGATTTTTATCTTTTGTAATTTTTTCTATATTTTCATAATCAGGCTTTTCAAACTTTCTCTGTGATTGGGCTTGGGTATAAGAATAGCCCATACAAAAACAAACAAAAAGCAAAAAATACAGTTTCATGCAGATACTATTTTCTACAATAGTACAAAAATAAAATTGAAAGCTATTTAGGTACTTCTGCTTTATTAACCTGTACTGTACCTTTAGGATTACTTATTTTATACCATGTAAAATCTTGATTTGCCTCCATACCTTCGCCTATTAATATCTGAGAGGCAGTAATGATTCTAACAGGTTTTTCTGTAAAGAATTTTTGAATTTTTTGATTCCAGATTAATTCAGATGTTTTTAATATCTCTCCTTTTTTACTTACAATTTGTACGCTGTCCCAAACAAGAATATTGCCAAGACTTTCATAATATCGGCAAGAATCGGCAGTAAGTACATTTTGTATTTCGCCACTATCGTTATAAAATTCTACTTTTAGATTACTATTCAGGTCTATATAAGGCGGTTGTGCTGAGGAATTTCGGATGTATTGATGTGCAAATAATCTTGCTTTTATTTTACCGTTTTTACTGCTTATAGCTACAATATCTTCTGCTTTATCTATCAGTTGATTGGGTTTACTTGTTAATGCAATAATCTCATTAGGGTCGTTTACGCATGCTGAAACTGATGCTAATAATATTATAAATAATACTACCCTAAAAAATGAATAAGGATATTTGCAATACATTAATCGTATTTACGGGGTATAAACCACCTGTCATTAAATGAAATACCTAAAGTAAAACGTACATAGGTTTGTTGGCTAAGATTATTCTGTAAAACACCTAATCTGCCAATATCAAAAGAGGTGTGCAAGTTAACCCATGAAAAGTGTGTTGCTTTAAAATGAAGACTGCCACCAAAAGTTACACCATAAACTGGTAATTGGGTATTGTCAATATTTAAATAATCAGTACCATAGTAAACACCAAAACGATAGGTAACTTTTGAATAATGTTTGTGAATTTTAGTTTGCTCCGGTGAATATTCGCCACCCAAGCTTGCTTTATACGATTTTTTACCAACCCCCAAATTCAAACTTGGGTCGCTGGAACTGCTAAAGTTGCTCCAATCAGTTGCTGCATAATCTATACCAATACCCCAAATATTATTTTTTGCAAGCATGATACCCAAACTGTAAGACATAGGCATTTTTATTCTACCTGTTTGCGAACCGGGATTGGAACTGGTATCATTTACTAATGTATCTCCAAAATTATAAACACTAATTTGATAAGGGTTGAAAATTTCGTTTAAATTTTGACTTAATGTAAGTGTACCACCAATACGTAAAGTAAAATTAGAATCGGGCAATTTAGTTTGATATTGTAAACCCGCCTTCCAATAAATACCGCCTACTTGTGTATAATTAGAATATTCTGTAGAATAGGCTCTGTTTGTTGATAATGTATCGATTGGAATAACTGCTGTAATATTTCTAAAATTACCAAACATATAACCTAAGTTTATACCCAAACTTAAACCTTTTGCAACCTGAACTGCTGCACCTACATAAGCATAATTAAGAGTACCCTCACCTGCATAAGAACGTTCTACCATACCAATTGGTGAATTATTTACGGTATCAAGCAAATTAAAATATTGACGTGAATAGGGTGTAAGACCAAACGAAAGACCTGCTTTTTTACCAATTGGCACGCCTACTTTTAGGTAAGCAATAGTTGTTGTGCCGGTAGAATAAGATAAATTATTTGAACTTATGTATCTTGAATCTGCCATCATTGCACCTTCAAAAGTAGTACGCTGCAAAAAAGAATAGGATGCAGGGTTATCTGAATTAATCTCATAGGGATTAGAAAACGCAGAGGTAATATTAGCCATGCCTTGTAACTCGGTAGAATTTCCATTCCATAATTCACCTAAACCATATTTAGAATACGGATTGTTTTCTGTCATTGATAATGGAGAACTAGTAGTACCGGTTTGAGCTGACCCCGCAAAGCCTGTAAATAAAATAATAGCAATAAATAAAACCTTAGCGTGGGAATGGCACATTATAATTGACAATTAGATTTAACCCCTTTAATATTAAATCAGGGTCGGCAAATATCCTACTTTTAATTTTGGTGGCAAAATAGGGAGCGTCTCCACCAGTTAATATGACGTTAAAATCCGTATATTGATTCTCAAATTCATTTATTAAACCGTCTATTTCGGCAATTATACCTAAAACTGCACCGCCGCGCATGCAGGTTTCTGTATCATAACCCAAAAGAAGTAAATCTCCCTCTACATCAACAATAGGTAGCCTGCCTGTAAATTCATGCATTGCTTTTAATCTCATCTTTAATCCAGGAGAAATAGCACCACCTCTAAATGTTCTGTTTTTTTGCATTAAATTATAGGTAATGCATGTACCAATACAAATAACCAAATTGTTTTTGTCAGGGAACATATCATTTGCTGCGGTAACCATAGCAATACGGTCAACACCTAATGTATCAGGTGATGAATAGGCATTCATGATGGGTAATCTTGTTTTGTTATTTAAACAAATTGAAGACTTAATTCTGGCTATAATAAAAGTTTCCAAATTTGAAGCATCATTATTTACTGAGCAGATAATGGCTTTATTGGGTGCATATTTATCTATAGCTAATGTTGTTATTTTTAATGCATCGCTTGGAACAAAAATAGATTGTTCCACAATTTTATTATCTGCAAAAATTGCAGCTTTTACATTGGTATTACCCCAATCAATACAAATATTTACAGACATAGATTATATATTAAAAACGTAAGCAAAATAGTAAAAATTCCATGTACAAAAGAATTTATTTTAAAAAAGAGCAAATTCTATGTTTTATTCGGTTGAAATTTCAATTTCTTATTTTTTATTGTTAATTTACATAAGTTTTCTATAGACTACCCAACCTTTTATAAAATGTTGTAGTCTATATATTTGTTCAGTATTAATAAACAACATTTGTCTATAGCTTTGGCATATACAATAACGAGCGAAGCCAGTGAGTTGGAACAGCTCATTCAAGGGTGCATACGCAATGAGCGTGGCGCACAGGAAAAAATATACAGATTATTTTATCCTAGAATGATGAGCTTGGTTAAGCGATATATTGACCATGAAGAGCAGGCAGAAGAAATTATGAACAATGGATATTTAAGAGCTTTTCAGAAAATAAGCCAGTATACGTTTCAAGGTTCTTTTGAAGGTTGGTTAAGAAAAATAATTTTTCATGCTGTTGCAGACTATGTAAAACAAAATACACGTTATACAAGTAAAATAGTATTAATAGAAAAAGACCAGTATGTAAATAAAAATCAGGCAGACAAATTATACTACGACCAATTGTTGCAATTAGTACAAGGTTTGCCTGATGCCACCCGAACGGTATTTAATATGTTTGTAATGGATGGATTTACACATAAGGAGATTGGAAATTTATTAGGAATAAGTGAAGGAACTTCTAAATGGCATTTGTCGGAAGGAAGAAAAATTTTAAAAGAAAAAATAGAAAGAATGGAATTGCATTTAAACATGTAATCCTTTGATTTAGTTAGAGTTAATATTAAAAAACAATTAAAATTATCCACATGGATAAGAATTTCGTAAATATCGATGACCTTGTAAGGCAGCGATTAGGTGGGGCAGAAGAAAAGCAACGTGCCGGGGCATGGTTGCAAATGCGCGATTTACTTGATAAAGAAATGCCGCAAGATAAATTTGCAGGTATGATTTTTTGGCAAAAATCATTAACCTTTGTAGGCTTATTATTATTAGCTACTGCAATAGGCTTAGGTTCTTATGAATTGAGTGCATCAAAGAATTTAGACAAAAATGATGTTGTTGCTATTTCCAATACATTAGCAGCTAACCCTATTATTAGTGAGAATAACATTAAAAATGAGCATAATAACTCCCAACTAAATAGTCAATCTACTGTAACTCCTAAAAATAAAAAAGTAAGTGTAAATACTGATAACAAACATAATATTGTATCAAACGAGTCTGCTAAAATTAAAAGTTCATTGACTGCAAACAATATTGGCAAATCAAATTTAACATCTAAGAATGAACCCAATACTGCACTTACAACTAAAAATAATAGTACGGAACCTTTTACAAATATTGGAAAAAACAGAAACAGTATTGATAATTTTGTTACTAATAGTAGCGTTGCAACTGAAAAATTACCAAAGCAGAATAAAAATAAATTAATAAGTGTTACTAAAAATACGAATACTAAAACAGAACAAAAAGTAACTGCTATAGCTAATACAAACGAAGAGACAAGCAATACTAAAGCACTTGTTGCCAAAAATACAAAAACAACAAATAATGAAGTTGTAGTTTCTAATGCAAAACATACTAAATTAGCCACAACTTTAAAAGGAAATGGGCAAAAAGGTAGTAGTATTTTTACAACAGCTAAAATAGAAAAAGAAACTACAAAAGCGGATAGTAAAGTTGTGTCTGCTTCGTTAAATGTAGATAGTAAAAAAGTGCCTAAATCTAAAATAAGCACTGATATAAATAGTACAGATACTAAAGCCTTAACTACTAAAAACACTAAACTATCTAACAAATCTGCTTCTGCACCAATAGCAGTAAATACAAAAGGTGCATCTAAAAATGCTACAATTAAAAGTAATAATTTAGATGAACAAAATAACGCAAGCAAAAATGTGAACAAAGTTGCTAATGTAACTAAACCAACTACTGCTATTACCCGTAACAATGCAAAAACAAACACTCAATCAAAAATATATGCAGGCAGTGTAAATAAGACATTGGCTACCAACAAAACGGTTTTAAATAATAAGATTGATGGCACTACTAATACTTTAAAAGAAGTAACAAATAATAACACAAACAACAATAATAAGGGCAATAAACAAAGTGAAAGAAAAGTTGTAGAAAAATATGTAGTAAGTAAACACTTTGTGCAAACTGATAATTTAAAGGGTTATTATCACTACGATACATTATTGCACGAACAATTACTTGAAGAAACATTCCCAGTATTAATTGCAAATGCAGGTAATGTAAACACTGCAAATAATAAAACAGCTAACGACTCGGAATTAGCAGCAGCAAATGCAGAAGCTAAATTAGATGCAGAAAACAAACAAGTAGTACTTGCAAAGAAAACAGCAGGTGCAAAAATGTTAGAGAAATTAAATGCTGCTTTTAACGACATTAAAGACCAGTCGAAAGGAGTACAATTTGCCAGTGGCCTTACGGGTGGTATTAATGGTACTTTCTTTGGACCTAACAGCTTTAAAGGATTCCAGTTTGGAGTTGGTGCGAGCATTAATTTTGGAGAACTATTCAGTTTGGTATCAGAACTAAAATATTTCTACCGTATGAACAATAACTATGTTTTAAATGATGACTATTACCATTATGAACAATTTGCAGGCTCCTCATCTTATACAAAAAGCGTGGTAAGCTACTCATTTAGTTTCTCATCATTACACAGCTTAGAAATGCCGATATTTATGCGTTTGAATCATAAAAACTTTAGTGCCTATGCAGGTGGTAATATGGTTTATTCGTTTGGTGTAGGTACAAATGCACAACCGTTAGCAACAAAAACTTCTGTTGTAACTACCACAAAATTAAATGATGACCATCCTACATTATCAAATACTGATTTTGGACAACGATTTGGATTAGGTTACTTGTTTGGTATCACCTACCGCATATCACCTAGATTATCTTTAGACCTACGGAATGTACAAACAGTTTGGGATAATATGAAAACCGATGGTGCAAAATCAGTTTCAAACACACTTTATAAAAGCCCATCATTACAATTGTCAATGGGCTTCCGCTTCGGCTTACATAGACATGAAGACATTCAATAGAATTTATTATATTTATTTATAAACAAAAGAGCTTATGATATTACATCATAAGCTCTTTTGTTTATAATATATTTATTGTTGTGTTTTAGAATTAATATAGAGCATTATTCCATCTAAAGAAAAGCACCTAAAAAGTAAAGTTTGAGATAAGTTTAAGAAATTTTACTATGGTTGCATACCATGAGCAATCGACCATTCACATACCTGATACCCAATTTCGATTTATAATTGAGCTATTGCGAAAGTATAGTTTTGTGAAAATTGATGTTGCTATTGATGAAAGTTTTAAGATAACAGAGGAGCAGAAAGTATTAGTAAATAAAGAATTACAACAAATTGAAGCAAATCCGGATTATGCTTTGGATTAGGATTTAGTAAAGCATCAATTAAAATACGATTGATGACTTATGTACTCAAAATAACGCAGATAGCATTCCCGGTTGGCGAGATGTTGCACAATAAATTATAATTTATGAAATTCTTAGCTGTGGCATTATTCATTTAACCTTAGTTCTCTGAATACGTTCATGAGAACGGGCGTATTCTTGCTTCCGGATTGCTTAACGGAACATCCGGAAAGAACGATAGTTTAGGGGGATTGATATTACTTTATAGCTCATTAAATAAATCTTCTGCATTACAAATTTACTGCGATAATAACCCTTCGCATATCTTTTTGGCTACCTCTGGTCCTTCATAAATAAACCCGGTATAAAGTTGTACTAAAGAAGCACCTGCTTTTAATTTGTCTAAGGCATCTTTTGCAGTAAAAATACCGCCACAGGCTATTATTGGTATTTTACCATAACTATGATTGTGTATGTAGCTTACTATTTCGGTTGCTCTGTTTTTTACCGGTTGACCGCTAATACCACCTGCACCCTGTTTTGTTACTTTATCTCCGGGCGAACTAAGACCATACCTACTTGTAGTTGTGTTAGTAGCTACAATACCATGCAGCCCTGTATTAAGTACAATTTCTATAATATCGTTAAGCTGTTCATTCGTGTTATCGGGAGATATTTTAAGTAAAATCGGCTTGGCATTACCCATTTCGGTATTTAATGCCATTAGTCTGTTTATAAGTATTGTTAATGGTTCTTTATTTTGTAATTCTCTTAAGCCGGGCGTATTGGGGCTACTAACATTTAAAATAAAAAAATCTACATAGTTATACAATTCTTTAAAACATTTTTCGTAGTCATCGGTAGCATTTTCGTTGGGGGTATCTTTATTTTTACCTATGTTGCCACCTATTATTATCTTTTCTTGTCTGTTTTGCAGTTGCGTTGCAGTATAAGCTGCACCTTTATTATTAAAGCCCATTCTGTTTAATAGAGCTTTGTCTGCAGGCAAGCGAAATAAACGAGGTTTATCATTTCCGTCTTGCGGCAATGGGGTAACCGTTCCTACTTCTATAAAACCAAAACCTAAACATGCAAGAGGGTCGGTATATTCTCCATTTTTATCAAACCCACCTGCCAAGCCTACCGGATTAGGGAAATGTATGCCCCAAAGAGTACGCTCTAATAATGGATTCTGAATTGTGTATTTTGATTTCATCCATTTTCTAATAAATGAAATAGAATAGGCATATTTTAATCGGTTCATAACCCAATGATGAACCTTTTCTGCATCGAAATAGAATAGGAACTTGCGAATTAATAAATACATGGAGTGCAAAGATACACTACCTAAATTTCTATTTTAACAAAAATAAAAGTCTGCAATATCTATGAATATGTACTTTAGCGTAATTATGCGCAATAAAATTGTACTACAGGCTTTATGCATGTTATTTTACATTAACCAAACTCTTATTGCGCAAACAATACGAGGCGAAGTTGTTGATAAAGAAACAAAAAGACCTATTGAAAATGTAAGTATTGAAAACATTCATAGTGCAAAAAGTATTATTACAGACAGCACAGGTACTTTTTTAATTAGTGCTGCCAAAGGTGAATTAATTGAATTTAAAAAGTCAGGCTATAAGATTGAAAGAGTAAGGATTCCGATGGGATACTTGCCCGCGTATTTTAAAATTATATTACAAAGAGGTGTTTCAAGTGTGCCTTATGTTACACATAATAACAGGTATGATTATCATGATGACAGCATCCGCTTTTATGAGTTATATAAGCACGAATTAGAATTTCCTAAATTATCGGGTATCGAAATGATAGCCAGTCCTTTTTCAGCCCTTAGTAAGAAAAATAGAGAAATATGGCAATTTCAAGAAGATTATACGTATTACGAACAAGAGAAATACATAGATAAAACATTTAATGAGGCTTTAATTACCAAGTTTACCGGCCTTGCGGGTGATAGTCTTCGTAATTATATGCGTAGAAACAGACCAAGTTTCGAGCAATTAAAATCTATGAACGATTATTCGTTTTATACCTACATAAAACAGAGTGTATATAAATACAGGCATTTAACAACTCCAAGGGGAGCACAATAATTTTTTAAAAATAATTTTATGAAAACAGGTATTAAGATTGTTTTTTGCTTGACTTTTATCCTTATTGGGTATTCTGCATTTAGCCAAGAGCATAAGATAATGGAAAGTAAAGATGGCAAGAAGGATGCTATGATAAGTATTGACCCTACAGTAATGAATATACTATATGCAGGTGTAAGAAACCCGCTTACTATTACATCACCATTTATACCTTTAGAAGAATTAGAAGTCTACAGCGTCATCTTAGCTTATCAAGGAGAGCTAAAAAATATTAAGAACGTGCAGCTCGATCCCT
>CAIWXG010000286.1 GCA_903916555.1 uncultured Bacteroidota bacterium | reverse complement strand
ATAAAATGAATGACACCTCCTATTCCTCTTTTGATGACCACCGTGCAATGAATGTAGGATTTGGGTTGAGCTATATTTTGCCTGTAATAACAGCTTTACTTGTTGGCACTTTAATTCCCAATTGCTTGGTTATTATTGAAAATCCGGAGGCTCATCTCCACCCAAAAGGACAAACTGAAATTGCACGACTTATCTCACTTTGTGCACAAACCGGCACACAAATTATAATAGAAACCCATAGCGACCACTTATTTGATGGAATAAGGATTGCAGCAAAAAACACCCCCGGATTTGCTAAAGACGTACAAATACACTGGTTTGAATTAAACAAAGAAAAAAATACAGAAGTTTACTCACCTATACTAGATAATAACGGTAGGATTAATGAATGGACCAAAGGTTTTTTTGATCAATTTGAAACAAACGCTTCTCAACTACTATAAATAGTCCTATGTATCATTTTTATTTTAATGATGGTATTCCTAAGGATGGAAATGAAAATACACTAATCACTTGTTTAGGAAATACTTTAAAGGAATACAATAAACTAAATCAAAATTTCCCTACGCAAATAACTGGGATTCTTACTACTTATGACCCTAATAATATTATTCTAAATGAAAACAATTGCACACTTGCCTATTGTATAAACAATTTAGAACATTCTTTAAAGCGAATAGGATATACTTTTTTTACAAAATATCCTGTTGAGAACTTTTTGATAGTAAATGATGATACTATAATCTGTGATTTTTATATAAGTATAAACGGAGTAAACTACAATGCGTTCCACCCCAAAAATATTGCTGACAATAATGGAGTTTTATTTTCTTTAGCTCTACATGATGATATTAAATCAAATTATTTAAATATTATTAATGATAAAGCTATTACTGTCGCATGCGTTGCGAATTTATATGGAGCTGTACCAAACACGAATTTCATTTCTAATTTAATTGAAGAGTCCATTTTTGAGAAACTTAATAGTTTCGAGAAACTGCTTTCTTTATTCGAAAAATACGTATATAAAGACAGGTTTAAAAACAGCTTTGAACACGTTTCTAAAAATGTTCAAGATTCTATAATTCAGGCATTTACTGTTGCAATAAATAGAAAAGATAAAACGAAATTTTTCGCAGATGGAGATTTAATTAAGGATGTAACACCTGAACGAGAAACTAAAATAAAAGTTTTTGAATTGAGAATATTTAACCCTGTAGCATATAGGGTGTACTTTTATGAGGATAAAACAAAAGTTTATTTAGCATCAATTGAACAAAAACCTGCGACAAAAGTACAAAACAAGGATATTATAAATGCTTGCTCTGCAATAAAAGAACTATTACTGCTTAATAAATAACCAAACATGAAATCAACCATACCAATATTAATAGCGTCTGTTTTTCTTATTCTTTCTGCTTGTAATGATTCCGTAAATAAAAATCAAGCAGAAACGAATAATAGTAAACCGATACCACAAGTAAAAGTGCCTGCTTTTAATGCAGATAGTGCCTATAGTTATGTTGCGTATCAAACAACTTTAGGACCTCGCACACCGGGTAGCGAAGCACAAACTAATTGTGCCAAATGGATGCTTGCTGAATTGAAACAATTTTGTGATACTGTTTATGAGCAGAAAACAACAGTAAAAGGCGGTGATGGTAAAATGTTGCCTTGCATTAATTTAATTGGTGTTATAAACCCT
>CAIWXG010000285.1 GCA_903916555.1 uncultured Bacteroidota bacterium | reverse complement strand
TGGATTGATAATTATACCTAATATATCATTGATTGTTCCGCACGAGTTAGATACAGAGTAGGTGATAGTTGCACTACCTGCCGCAAGACCTGTTACCAAACCTGTACCATCAACTGTTGCAATGGTAACATCACTGCTTGCCCATGTACCACCTGTGGTTGCAGTTGCATCGCTCAATTGACTGGTAGCACCAGCACAGATTATGCTTGTTCCGGATATTGTACCCGCAACAGGTATTGGATTGATAGTTACAGCTAAAACGTCATTGATTGTTCCACAACTATTTGTTGCAGAATAAGTTATTGTTGCTGAACCTGCCGCAACACCTGTTACCAAACCGGTACCGTCAACTGTAGCAATTGTAATATCGCTACTGCTCCAAGTACCACCTGTAGTTGCAGTTGCATCACTCAATTGACTGTTCGCACCCGCACAAATTGTGCTTGTTCCGGTTATTGTTCCGGCAACCGGCATTGTATTGATGGTTACACCTAAAATATCATTTATTGTGCCGCAAGAGTTAGATACAGAGTAGGTGATAGTTGCACTACCTGCCACAACACCTGTTACTAAACCTGTGCCATCAACTGTGGCAATGGTAATATCACTACTGCTCCATATACCACCTGTGGTTGCAGTTGCATCACTCAATTGACTGGTAGAACCCGCACAAATTGTGCTTGTTCCGGTTATTGTACCCGTAATAGGTGTTGGGTTTATCGTTACAGTTACAACAATAGTATTTGTATTTGTGCCATCACTAATTTGAATTGTAAAATTATCTGTACCTGTATAGCCTATAGTTGGTGTATAAGATAAACCTGAAGGTGTATTAACACCTACAACTTCAGGATTACTTGAAGGGAATCCTGAAAGTGAACCATTGGTAGGATTCACAAAAATTGACCAAGTATCTGTCGGGCCGCTTGCGACATCGTTTACACTCAAATAAGAACTAATATCAACTGTAGTAGAACTAGTACACATAATAAAATTTGTACTACTTCCTGCAACAAACATAGGACCTTGTGCAAATAATTGTGTGCCAATGAACAATAAGCTTAAAAACAACAATGACTTAGATAACTTAACCACAGTAAATATTTTTTTCATGTTCTTAATTTATTGTAAAATTGTAAGATTATTTACCCGCTTTTTTATCATAGGGCAAATGTTGTGGAAAAATAAATAAATTAATTGAAAAAGCAATGACTACAATCATTATTTTTTTAAAAATTCTTATATAAATACTATTTACAAATATAAAAGCTTGATATTCCACACTACGAATAACAATTAAAATACAACTATTATTTTCCTAATTCATAAACATAAAAAAAACAAGTGCAGCAAAATTGCTGCACTTGTTTTCTAATCAAAGCATAAATAAAATATACTATATATTAAATTTAATCCCCTGTGCTAATGGTAATTGATTACTCCAATTAATCGTGTTTGTTTGCCTACGCATATATGCTTTCCAACTATCAGAACCACTTTCACGCCCTCCACCTGTTTCTTTTTCGCCACCAAATGCACCACCAATTTCTGCTCCGCTTGTGCCTATATTTACATTCGCTATCCCACAATCACTGCCCATTGCTGACAAGAACATTTCTGATTCCCGCATATTCAAGGTCATTATTGATGATGATAAACCTTGTGGTACATTATTTTGCATGGCAATAGCATCTGCTAAGTCAGTATATTTCATAATGTATAATATAGGTGCAAAAGTTTCATGCTGCACAATAGCCCAATCATTTTGAACCTCATATATACAAGGCTTTACATAACAACCGCTTTCATAACCTTCGCCATCTAAAACTCCACCGGCAACAATTGCTTTACCTCCTGCTTTCTTAATTTCTTTTATGGCATGGGTATAGTCTGCAACTGCAATAGTATCAATTAGTGGCCCTACATGATTATTTTCATCTAATGGATTACCAATTTTTAATTGTTTGTATGCGGCAACCAATTTCTTTTTAAATTCATCATATACTTTTTCGTGTATAATTAGCCTTCTTGTGGTAGTACAACGCTGTCCTGCCGTGCCAACAGCACCAAATAAGCAGGCTCTTAATGCAATATCCAAATCTGCATTGTCTGAGATAATAATTGCATTATTACCACCTAATTCTAATAAAGACCTACCTAATCTACCTGCTACTGTAGCACCTACTATTTTGCCCATACGAGTAGAACCGGTAGCTGAAACTAAAGGCACGCGTGTATCATTACTAATCCAATCGCCTACTTCACGGTTACCAAAAACAAGGCAACAAACGCCTTCGGGAACTTCATTTGCTTTCAGTACATCTTCTATAATATTTTGGCAAGCAATAGCAGAAAGAGGTGTTTTGCTCGATGGCTTCCAGATGCAGGTATTACCGCAAATAAAAGCTATCATGCTATTCCAGCTCCATACGGCAACCGGAAAATTAACAGAGCTAATAATGCCTACAATACCTAATGGATGCCATTGTTCGTACATTCTGTGTAAAGGGCGTTCGCTATGCATTGTAAGCCCATATAACTGGCGCGACATACCTACAGCCAAATCGCAGATGTCAATCATTTCTTGCACTTCGCCGTAGCCCTCTTGCAAACTTTTACCCATTTCGTAAGATACAAGTTTGCCTAATGGTTCTTTATATTTTCTAAGTGCGTCCCCCATTTGTCTTACTACCTCGCCTCTTTTAGGAGCCGGCCACATACGCCAAGTTTCAAAAGCATTTTTAGATTGTTCTAAAATTGAATCGTAATTTTCTCTGGTAATTGCATTAATGGATGCAATTAATTTTCCATCAACCGGTGAAAAAGAATCTACTTTGTTACCACCCGATTTTACCCATTTGATACCTGTAGAACCACCCTCATTTATTTTTTTTATACCCAGTTTATCTAATACTTTTTCTATTTTCATATTCTTTTTTTATGTTTAAAATAATTTCAAGAAATGCAAAATTAATAAAATTAATGGTGTAAGTAAATAAATTTACAAATAAAAAAAGCTTAATATTTATTATTTAGGCACATATAATGTGTACTAATCTAATAAATATTAAGCTTGATTATTATACTAAAAATAAAATACTATTATACTTTAAAGTGTGCGAAAGCCTTATTAGCTTCAGCCATACGGTGTGTATCTTCTTTCTTTTTAAATGCACCGCCTTCACCCTTAGCTGCTGCTATTATTTCGTTGGCAAGTTTGTCGGCAATTGTTTTACCGTTACGTTCGCGGCTAAAACGAATAAGCCATTTCATGCTTAAAGAAATTTTGCGGTCGGGTCTTACTTCTGAAGGAATCTGGAATGTAGCACCACCAATACGGCGGCTACGAACTTCAACTGCAGGTGTAACATTGCTTAAAGCACGTTTCCATACTTCATACCCCGGCTCATTAGTAATTTTTGCTACTTTGTCTAATGAGTCGTAGAATGCACTTAATACTGTTGTTTTATTTCCGCCTATCATTAGGCAGTTTACAAAACGGGTTACGTTTTTGTCGTTGAATTTAGGATCCGGGGCTAACGGAAGCTTTTTGGCCTGTGCCTTTCTCATTTACTGATTGGCTAATATTAAAGAGTTAAAAAATTATTTTTTACCTGCTGGTTTTGCACCTGCTTTTGCTGCTGCACCACCTTTTACTTTTTCTTTCTTAGTACCGTATTTAGAACGGCTTTGTTTACGGTCTTTTACACCTGCGGTATCCAAGGCACCACGTACTATATGGTAACGTACACCAGGCAAATCCTTAACACGACCACCGCGTATCAACACGATACTGTGTTCTTGCAGGTTATGCCCTTCACCCGGAATGTAGGCAATAACTTCTATCTTATTGGTAAGGCGCACTTTAGCAACCTTGCGTAAGGCAGAGTTTGGTTTTTTGGGTGTTGTAGTATATACACGGGTACAAACCCCACGACGCTGTGGACAGGAGTCCAACGCACGGGATTTGGATTTTGTCCGCATTTGCTCGCGGCCTTTACGTACTAATTGTTGTATGGTAGGCATTTCTTATGTTAAGTAATAAATATAAATGGAGTGCAAAGGTATAATAAATTTTCAAAAGAAAAATAAAATTTTTTAAAAAATATTTTTCATCCCAAAATCTATTTTTTTTGCAGGTAGCAAAGATACTAAAAATTAATTAGTATTTGTTTTTCTTGCATAAAATAAATTATGTTTGCAATAATAAGTTTAAAAAACTTCAATTAAACATAGTATAATAGTTATAAATATGAAAATTATTACCTACAATGTAAACGGCATACGCAGTGCTGTAAAAAAAGGTTTTGCAGATTGGTTGAAAACAGACCCTGCCGATATTATTTGCTTACAAGAAATAAAAGCTAATAAAGAGGACGTACCCGAAAAAGAAATTAATGATGCCGGATATTCTATTTACAGTTATTCTGCACAAAAAAAAGGTTATAGTGGTGTAGCTATTCTTACTAAAATTGTTCCTGATGCTATTTTTTATGGTAATGGCAGCATACAAAGTGATGCCGAAGGACGCATAATAAGAGCAGATTTTGGTGAACTAACTCTTATAAATGCCTATTTTCCTAGTGGCACAAGTGGCGATGAAAGACAGGGTTACAAATATCAATGGCTAAATGAGTTTATAGAATATATACAAGAACTAAAGAAAAGCAGATCGAAATTAATAATTTGTGGTGATTATAATATTTGCCATAAACCAATTGATATACATGACCCTATAGGAAATAAAAAAAGTTCGGGTTTTTTGCCTGAAGAACGTGCATGGATGGACGTTCTATTTGGTAAGGGGTACATTGATTCTTTCCGTGAATTTAACAAAAATCCGCATCAGTACAGCTGGTGGAGTACGCGAGCTAATTCCAGAGAAAATAATAAGGGCTGGCGTATAGATTATATCAGCGTAACGGAACCTTTAAAATCACATCTAAAACATTCTGAAATTTTGCCACACATAAAACATTCCGACCATTGCCCGGTATTTTTAGAATTAACTAATATGCATACCTCTTAACTAAACCTTTTTTATACTAAAACTTGAAAACGACTCGTTTAATTCTAAAAGTTTTAAATGGGAAGTTTTTTGTGTGATTTGTCTTGACGAGACAATCAGGTTAATCAAGAAAATCATGGTTCAGACAATCTTGTCATTGACAAGTCTATTAATCTGTTTATTTTCAATAATTTATATGTGCAAGGTATGTATAATT
>CAIWXG010000284.1 GCA_903916555.1 uncultured Bacteroidota bacterium | reverse complement strand
GCTGCTCCTTATTTTTTTTATTTAGACGGGGTAAATTTTGCGGAGTTAGGGTTTAAAGAGACTTTACTTGCCAAATTTATTTACCAACTAAAATTATAATCAAACAAAAACAGCAGTCCCAACCCTAAAGTCGGAGCTGCTGTTTTGGATTGTGAACTTATTTACATTTTATTTCTCTACTACTACTCTGAATGTCGTCATTTCGCCATCCGTATTTAGAATGCCTAATAAATAAATACCGGGTACTATGTCTGCAATTGTTAGTTGTGCTGTACCATTTCTAAATTCTACATTACCATTATATACAGTTGCACCTGTATAATTAATTAATTTAACTGTTACAAAGCCATCAGTAATTACACTTTGAACCAAGTTAATATTGCCATTAGTAGGGTTAGGATATAATGTATATTCGTTCCTAACTTCCTCTTGGCTCACTGCACTACCCTCTCTACAGCTTCCATTTACATTTATATTTTTAGCTACTGGGCAATATCCATAGGTATATTTTATTACCGCTACGCCGCCTGTTACAGGCGTAATAATACCGGTCGTGGAACCTACTGTAGCTATTGTAGGATTTAAACTGCTCCATGTACCGCCTCCAAGTGCATCGCTAAACGTTGTGCTTGAACTTAAACATACTGTAGTTCCACCCATAATCCCTGACGGTGTTTGTCCCACAGAAATACTTCTCGTTATATTGCAGCCATTTGCATTATAGGTCAAAACAGTAGTTCCACCTGCTATGGCATTTAATAAGCCTGTTGTAGAATTTATGGTTGCAATAGTAGGGGTACCGCTTGACCATACTCCACCCGTTGTGGCATCTGTATAAGTGCTTGACTGACCACTGCAAATAGAACTTACTCCGTTTATCATTCCTGGATTAGCATTAACTGTTATTATACTAATAGCACTACAACCAACAACAGTATAACTTATATTTGCTGTACCTGCAGTTAATCCTGTATTTACTATACCACTTGTACCAACATTAGCTATAGTGGTACTACTTGTTGCCCAAGTACCTCCAATTGTAGTACTTGATAAGGTACAGCTACTGCCTGCACAGATAGAAAGATTACCTGTAATTGCATTTGGTGTTGCATTTATACTTTGGATGGTTGTAACATAACAACCTGTTGATAAAGTATAACTTATGATTGCAGTTCCAAACGAAACAGCATTTACAATTCCGGTTGAACCTATAGTTGCAACACTTGTATTATTGCTTAACCATGTACCACCACTTGTAACATCGCTTAAAATACTACTTGCTCCCGAACAGATAGCATGTACTCCCAATATTGCAGTTGGTGCTGCATTTACAGTTATTGGATAGCTAACTATACAAGCTGATTTGGTATAGTTTATATTTACTGTACCACCTGCTACTCCCGTTACAACACCCGATGTATTTACAGTTGCAATACCAGTAGCTGACGATGACCATGTACCACCTGTAACTGCATCTGTTAAGCTTAGAGTTGCTGTTGGACATACACTGGTACTTGTACCGGTTATTGCAGATGCTCCATTAATATATTCAGTATAACCAATAGAACAGCCATGTACAGGTTCAGTATAATAAATGATTACGGTACCGGGTGCAATACCTTTAACAATACCACTTACACTGCCTATTGTAGCTATACTTGTATTGCTACTACTCCAGATACCACCTGTTGTAACATCAGACAAGGTTGTTGGTGCGTAAGTACAAATATAAT
>CAIWXG010000283.1 GCA_903916555.1 uncultured Bacteroidota bacterium | reverse complement strand
TTGGTGGGAGCACACGGGTTCGAACCGCGGACCCTCTGCTTGTAAGGCAGATGCTCTGAACCAGCTGAGCTATGCTCCCTACTTTTTAAAAAGGAATGCAAAGATAAGAGCATTTTCTTGTAGTACAAACTTTTTTTGTAGATTTATTTTAATAATGTACCTCTCCCCTATAGGGTAGTTTTATATAAAACCTTCTTATTTTACAGTATATCATTTTATACAGTATCTTTACTGTATTACTTTAAAAGTAAATAGGCTTATTTTGAAATTTACAGAATTTGGTTTCTACGATGAATTACTAGACGGCATAGAAGATATGAATTATTCTACTGCCACACCTGTGCAAGAACAGGTAATACCTTCTATAATTGCCGGCAAAGATGTGATTGCTGCAGCACAAACCGGCACAGGTAAAACAGCTGCTTTTTTATTGCCTATAATCCATAATCTTCTTTCTAAACCACACGATAATCATAAAATTAATGCGGTAATAATCGTGCCTACCAGAGAACTGGCTCTGCAAATTTCCCAAACATTAGAAGGTATTGCATATTATACATCTGTTTCCTCTATTGCTGTTTATGGTGGTGGCGGTGGCGAACTGTTTGCTACCGAAAAAAAGGCTTTGCAGGCAGGTGTGGATATAGTAATATGTACACCCGGCAGAATGATAGCCCACTTAAATATGGGTTATGTAAAATTAGATGCCGTAAAATACCTAGTGCTGGATGAAGCTGACAGAATGCTTGACATGGGTTTTTTTGAAGATATTATTAAAATTCTATCTTATATGCCTAAGCAAAGGCAAAATCTTATGTTTTCGGCAACTATGCCACAAGGTATAAGAAAATTAGCCAATACTATGCTACATCAGCCTATAGAGGTTAATATTGCCATATCAAAACCGCCCGAACAAATAACACAGGGTGCATTTTATGTTTTTGATGCACAAAAAGTACCATTAGTAAAATATGTATTAACACAGAAACAATTTGATAGTGTTTTAATTTTCTGCGGTAGCAAAATAAGTGTAAAAAACCTATGCGAAGAATTAAAAAAAGCAGGGTTTTCAGTAGATCAAATACAATCTGACCTAGAGCAGGCAAAAAGAGAACAGGTTCTTTTAGACTTTAAAAATAAAAAACTTAAAATTGTAGTAGCTACAGATATATTAAGCAGAGGAATAGATATTGAAGATATAGATTTGGTAATTAATTTTGATGTACCGCACGATGGCGAAGATTATGTGCATCGTATAGGCAGAACAGCCAGAGCCGCTACAAAAGGAACAGCCTATACTTTTATTAGTGAAAAGGAACAACTTAAATTCAAAAATATAGAAAAGCTTTTGGGCAATGCAGTACCTATACAGCCTGTACCCAAACAATTTGGCACAACACCTGAATTAAATGCCGCACCTCATAAAGCAAAAAAGAAAAATAAGAATAAAAAGTTTAAATTGAAATAATAATATCCTTCTAATACCCATCAAGGTTTTCAGAGTAACAAAATATATGTTACCACAATTCAGTGTGAAATGAATAGTCGAAATATAATTATCAATTGTATTCTTTCACTTAGATTTTTTCTATCTTGTAAGCCAAAAAAAAGAAGCATATATGAGTAATCGACGTTGGTTTATGAAATTTACTTTATTAGGTTCGGCAGCAATTTTGGCAAGCAAAAACCTGTTTGCTGCAAGCCCCAAAAATAAAGAAATAAAAATAGTTAAAGATAAGCCTATCGTTATTTCCACATGGGATTTTGGTAAGGAAGCCAATGAGGCTGCGTGGGAACTATTAGGGAAAAACGGGAGAGCATTAGATGCCGTGGAGCGTGGAGTTAAAGTGCCGGAGGCAGATCCAAATAATCAGAGTGTAGGTTTGGGTGGCCGGCCAGATAGAGACGGGCATGTAACACTTGATGCTTGTATAATGGACGAGAATTATAAGTGTGGTTCGGTTGCTTTTTTAGAACATATTGTGCATCCTATATCTGTGGCACGTATGGTAATGGAAAAGACACCCCATGTAATGTTGGTAGGCGAAGGAGCTTTACAATTTGCACTGGCAAACGGTTTTAAAAAAGAAAACTTACTTACAGAAAAGAGTGAAAAGGAGTGGAAAGAATGGCTTAAAGAATCAAAATACGAGCCATGGATGAATATTGAAAATGAACATTACAGAATGAATAAAGATAGTAAACCCGGTGATGAAAAGAACCATGACACAATAGGTATGGTAGCTATGGATGCAAATGGCAATCTTAGTGGTGCCTGTACAACAAGTGGGCTTGCCTATAAAATTAGAGGGCGAGTTGGTGATTCGCCAATTATAGGCGCCGGTTTATATGTAGATAATGAGATTGGTGCTGCAACAAGTACAGGTGTAGGCGAAGAGGTGATACGAATTGTAGGTTCGCACTTGGTTGTAGAACTAATGAGACAGGGTTTAGAACCGGAAGCAGCATGTAGAGAGGCAGTAGAAAGAATAATAAAACGCAATCCGGAAAATGCTAAAAAAGTGCAGGTGGGTTTTTTAGCATTGAATAAAAAAGGAGAATATGGTGCTTTTGCTTTACAGAAAGGTTTCTCGTATGCTGTAAGGAGTGCAAGTGAGAACAAAATATACAACGCACCCTGTTTTTATAAAGATTAAATTATTTCATTTTTGATAGTAGAAATTTGTGCCTATAATATTCAATCGTGTTTAATTGCAGAGAACGCCAAGGCAGATAGAATTGAGTTTTGTGCAAATCCCACATTAGGTGGAACAACGCCTAATTTATTTGCATTAAAATACACTTTAGAAAAATTAAATATTCCCGTATTCCCTATTATAAGACCAAGAGGTGGAAATTTTGTATTTACTGCTATTGAATTAGAACAGATGGAACAGGATATTTTGTTTTGTAAACAAATAGGTTGCAAAGGTATATCTACCGGCATTGCATTGCAAAACAATAAATTGGATATAATAAAAATGAAATATTTTGTGTCAATAGCTTATCCTATGCAAGTAAGCTGTCATAAGGTATTTGATGGTGTACCTGATATGTATGAAGCAACAGAGGGATTAATTGCAGCCGGTGTAAGCCGTATTTTAACATCAGGACTGGCTATAGATGCTGTGGCCGGCATAGATAATATAAAGAACTTAATTGTAAAATATGACGATAAAATAATTATAATGCCCGGTGGTGGTGTAAGGGCAGCCAATATTGATAAATTAGTATCGCAAACGGGAGCAAAAGAGTATCATAGTTCGGGAATTGTAACTAGCGATACTAATTTTATTGCTGATGAAAATGAGATAAGAAACATTAAATTACGATTGCATTAGGGTAATACATAGAATCTATTTTTTAAACACACCTAATTATTATATAAAATATTTATTTAATTACAAGCATTTTTTGTGTGGTGCTTATTTCGCCATTTACGGTAAGATTATAATAATAGATACCTGCTTCTAATTGGGTATTATCTATAATAATAAACCCGAAACGGTTATCTACTGTATAAGATTTTATTTTTTGTCCGGTAGTATTAAAAATATCTATTACGCCTTTATTCACATTTGCCGGTAAGGTAAAGCTTAATTTTACTTCGTTTTTAGACGGATTGGGTACCGGAGCAGGTAGGGAGTACGATTCTTTTTTTTCTGATTTTGCTAATCCAAGTCCACCACCACAAATATCGCAGGGTAGTGTGCCGGGTAAGTTTAGTATTTGTAAGCCATTAATAGTAGTTACAGTAGCTTTAAAAGTAGTAGCGTTAATGTTGTGAACCGTAAAATAATCTTGTGTATAAAAGCCTACATGTAAAATAGAATCTACTAAGGCACCGTTTTCATTTATAATAAAAATAGTACCTGTATCTACCGTAAAAGGGGCTTTTATATAACAACGGGCTGTTTCTAAAAGTGTATCCAGATTAAATAATGTTTCGGAGGTGTAAGAGAAAAAAGTACCTTTTTCGTAACCGGGAATTATTGGGCAAACGATTCTTTTCCAAAAACTATAGTCTAAATTGTAATAATAAAGCGTATCTGGAGTAATGGAAGAGGTTTGTGTTTTATAGATTTCATATTTTTTGCCTGAATGGCTAAGGTTTACCACTTTTGCCTGATAATCGATTGAGTTACCAAATGTATTATCTATTGTAATTTGAGCGGAGGTAGATATTGCAAGCGAAAGACAAAAGAATACTATCAATGTTTTCATAATTAATTGTTTTTACAAATATACTTTAAAAGTATCAAGTTGAATGAATTATAGCAGCATAAATTCATTTTTACTACTAATTACTCGTTCTTATTACAGTGTAAAGGTTTCGAGTATTGTTTTAATTGTATGTTGTTGGTAATTGCTGTTTTGAAGTGTTTTTTGTTTTTATGATAGCAACTATTTACCGTTATGATGACTAAAAGCAGGTGTTACTACCTATATTGAATTTGTATGTATTGTAATTGCTGCCCATCTTTGTGTTCTAAAACAAGCAAAAACCTTTACTATGACGGATAAATTAAAGAAGATAGAAAGAGAGTATGTGCTATCGGACAGTACGGTGAATGAATATGGTTTCCGGTTATTAACATCGGGTTATTTAATAGAGGACTTTAAAAAGAACCCGATAGGATATTACATGCATCGCCGCGAGGACGGTATTGCCTTGAAATGGGATGATTTACATATTGCAGATGATAAAATTATGGGTACACCTGTAATTAATTTAAGTAACAGCAAAGGAGAACAGCTATTAAATGAGGCTGAAAACGGGTTTTTGAATGCGGCATCTATGGGGCATATTGTTGTTTTGGAGTACAGTACAGACCCCAAGCAAATGTTACCCGGACAAACAGGCCCTACAATTACAAAATGGTATAATAAAGAGTGTAGTTTAGTTGATATTCCGGGTAACAGTAATTCGCTATGCAAATTATTTGATGCAGGTGAAAATGAATTGAATTTATCTGATTTGAATATCGGGAAGAAAAGTATTCATTTTTTGGCTACAACAACACATAAGTCTATTTGCGAACTATTGCAATTAGGAGCGGAAACAGATGAAAAGGGAATACTTGGCAAGGTACAATCTTTGGTTGCTAATAGTAGTAATATAGAGATAGAAAACAGTTTATTGCGTGCCGATAAAATTGACTTGCAAAAGCAAATAGATGAAATGGCAATGTTAAGAACAAAGATTGATATTTCTGCATTGCTTAACAGAGCATTAGAAGACAAAAAGATTACCATTGAATTGAGAGACCGCTTGGCAATAGATTACGGTGCCAATGCAGCAGGGTTGAAAACATTGATAGCTGCTATGCCTGCCTATATAAGCATAGTTGAAAATTTAAAAGCAAGGCAACAAGAAAATGCTGAAATAGCTTGGCAATGGGACGATTTTGAACGTAATGACCCGGCCGGCAAAAAGCTTAAAGAGTTGCGAGCAAATGACCCCGATAAGTATAAAGACTTATTTGAGCAAAAATTTGGAGCAGTGGTGTAGGGAGTGGAATTAGGAAAGTATGTATAATAAATAAATAATATTATACGAAATTAGTATAACATTTAAATGTCTAGTCTATTTCAAGATTATTTTATAGTATTTATAGAAAAATACAAACCCCAATACAATATTCGTAATTACAATTTTTATTCACAAAACAATCACAAACAATGGCTATTCAAAGAGAGATATGGGAAAACCATATTGAGGGTAATTTATTTAAGAACAATGAGTTCTTACTGGCATCTACCGATGCAAGTCAATTTGTATTGCAAGGTAAAGTAGTGCATATACCACAAGCTGGCGCTACACCCAATGTTGTAAAAAACAGAACATCGGTACCGGCTACAGTGGTACAAAGAGGTGATACGGATATTACTTATTCGCTTGACGAATATAGTACCGACCCCATTTTAATACCTAATGCTGATGTGTATGAATTGAGCTACAACAAAAGAGAGAGTGTACTTAATGAATATGAATCGTCTTTAAGGCAAACGATTGCAGACAATTTATTAGTAAACTGGTCGCCAAGCGGCAGTACAGGTTTAATAATGAGAACAAGCGGAGCAAGTGTGCTTACAACATTAGACGGCACTACCGGTAACAGGAAAAAGTTTGTAGTACAGGATTTAAAAAATGCCCAAAACCAGCTAAACAAACAGAATATACCAATGGAAAGCAGGTATGCGTTAATTAGTTCTGATCTATTTCAGCAATTAACCGATGACATGAGTGCTACTCAATATCGTGATTTTAGTGCTGCTTACGATGTAAAAGAGGGTATTATAGGTCGTTTGTTTGGTTTTAATATTATGATGCGCAGTGGTGTTGTTACTTATACCAACGATACTGCTCCTGTAGTAAATGCAAGCGGAACTACGTTAGCAGCTACGGACAATGACGGTGTTTTGTGTTGGCATACCGGGGCGGTAGAAAGAGCTATAGGGCAAATTAAATTTTTTGAACACGTAGGAGACCCTGTTTATTATGGCGATGTATATAGTGTACTTGTGAGAATGGGTGCAAGAATACGCAGACAAGATGCTAAAGGGATTGTAGCAATAGTGCAGGCAGCAGCCTAATATTTGTTAGTACCTACCTACTTATAAACCCAAACTACTAAAGGAGATTTATAAGTGATTACTCCTTTAGTAGTTTAAATACACCAACTACTATGAATGCTGAAATTAAAATATGGATATTGCTTGCGGTTGCGGGTGTTATGGCGGCAATTCTGGGCTTTATAATAAAACTTGTAACGGCAGAGGTAATAAAAAGGCTTGATGATATTGTAAATGAGCTGAAACAATTAAGCAAAACGACTACCATACAAGGGCAACAAATACAAGGATTATTAGAGCAAGATGCAGCAATGCATAACAGACTGAATGAACACTCCATGCGATTGAGGGTATTGGAGCATAAATAAATATGACAGATAACATTTAGTTAAAAAACGTCCAGTCTATATACACTATTAAATAATTTAACCATTAAAAATTTAATTTATGTTTTGTAATAAAATGAGGAATCAATTGAAATCTTTATTAAGTGAGTTTGACAGTTTTGTGGATAACCA
>CAIWXG010000282.1 GCA_903916555.1 uncultured Bacteroidota bacterium | reverse complement strand
TAAAACACATCTTGGCACATCATTTGACATATTGCGAAGTAATGGTTACGTCAATTGGAAGAAAACAAATTCTTTGTAATTACTATAATATTGCATTTGTATTTGTATTTATTGATTGTAAATTTCCTATTGTTATTCTTCCTGTATATAATTCATCGATTTGACTTTGTGATAAAACAGTATTATAAATTCTAAAATCATCTATAGTTCCATTAAATAAATTATTAGTAAGATTAACCCATACACCAATACCAATATTATTTGTAAATGTATGACTTCCTCCTGTTAATAATCCAGCATCTAAATTTAATTGCTGTCCATTTCTATATATATATTTTATATATGATGAATTATCAAATATAAAAACTAAATGTGTCCATTTAAATAAATCATTAAATGAATTTTCAGTTGTAGCAACATCAGTAACAGAACTGAATGCATATGTAGAATTTGTATTTAAATATAAATGAGCTATTTGTCTTGTAGTTTGACTATTTCCAATAGTAAAATAAAGAGGTGTTGTAGAATATGAATAACAACATGCCCATAAACTTAAACTAAAACTTGAATTTGTTAAATTAAAATTAGTAGTTCCATTTAAATACTGACTTCCGTTTAAATATAATGAATTAATACCTTTTATACCATTTAATAATGTAGGATTATTATATGCGGTCAAAGTATTATTATTTCCACTTGAATCAGTTCCTATAATACTATCAAATTTATACCATGTTAATGGTTTTAAAATAACATTACATGAATCATAAACATTAGGGTAAGAATTATCAAAATAAGTTGTATTATAATATAATTTCAAAATTTCAGTATAAGGTAAAACATAATTATAAATTCTTACATCATCAATATATGCATTTGTATAATATGCAATATCTTGTCTATATCCTATCGCTAAATATGTAGCATTTCCTATTGCAGAATAAGCACCATTGACAGATGATATTAAAACTCCGTCGAAATATAATGTCACATTAACAGGACTTGTATTTGTTATTGTTAAAACAACATGACACCATTTATCATAAGGTATAACATTCGTTGAACTTCTCATTACTATAGTCCAAGCCGTATTTGCATTTACTAATACAGAAAATCCAGTATTATTATTTGGCCCCCCACTATAATATATTTCAAATGCAACACCAGTATTTCCATAACTTAATAAATATTGATTTCCACTATTTCCAGATGGAGATAAAAACCAGAAACTAAATGTTAATGGAACATTAACATTTATACTTGGTGATATAAAATAATTAGCATCATTATTAAATTTTACACTACCAGTTCCTCTTTTATAAACAGTTGAATTATATATACCACCATTTCCTACTTTTGTTAGATTTAATCCTAAACTTCCATAATCTTTTGTTAAATTATAAATATCATCAAATCTATACCATACAATAGGTAAAGTAGATATACCATTAGAATTATTTATATTTTGATACATAACATTATTATTTTTTAAAATAGCAGTTCCATTATCGTAAGATAATTTATAAGAACCTTCTAATCCTGAAATAACATTTGTTGAAGTATTAGAATTAAAACAAATATAATTATTGCTTGTTAAATTTAATGTATTTCCACTAACATAATCGCAATAATAATTATTATTAACATTCCATAAAGAAGTTGTTGAAGATGCCGATGTAGTATTGTTAACAATACTTTTACAAATATTTGAAGTTATAAAACCATCATAAATCATATATGTTTTAATTACAACACATCCAGTTGCACCTATACCACCATTACCATCACCTCCATAACCTGTATTATTTGTTTTTGTTATAGGATCAGAAGAACTTGTTGCACCTGTTCC
>CAIWXG010000281.1 GCA_903916555.1 uncultured Bacteroidota bacterium | reverse complement strand
TGCGGAAAAGGCACAAGTGCCTATATTCCCAATAGAAGTATCATTATTAATACAATTTTGGTACTTCGTGTCTATTCGTTCCCAATTATGCGATTGTGCATTTACGTTTAAGGTAACAAAAAAAAAAAATAAGTATAGTTGTTTTCATTTATTTAAAAAAATCGAATTGGCGTATCAGCATTAAAAAAAATAATACATGTATATTCTCAAAATAGAAAACTTGACAATATACATGTATTTTGAATGTTATTTACTATTTATTTTTCTAAAATAAAAGGATGTGTTTCCAACTTATTACCTACGAGAATACTAACTAAATAGATTCCATTTGCTACATCTTTATCCATTTCTATACTCGCATTTAGATAGCCATTTAAACAAGACACAGTAGTTTGTTTAATTATTTTACCAAACATATCTACAATTTTTATTTCTACATCATTCGCATCAATAACACCTAAATTTCCTTTCAATGTAAAATTTCCTTTATTAGGATTGGGTACTAACGAAATACATTCTTTATTATTATTTAAAGTAGGAACACCCACATTCAAAAT
This sequence comes from uncultured Bacteroidota bacterium, assembly GCA_903916555.1. GTDB lineage: Bacteria > Bacteroidota > Bacteroidia > Chitinophagales > Chitinophagaceae > CAIYTT01. The sequence continues at coordinate 2,207 of CAIWXG010000281.1, read as the reverse complement.
ATGAAAAGTAAGTGTGTTACTTGTAACAGGTATCGGATTCGTACATGGGTTACTGCTCACCATTACACATGTAATTTTATCTAAGTGTTGTAGTGAATCTGTTGCATAAGTAGAATCTGTTGCTCCGGGTATAGGAGCGCCATTTAAATACCATTGATAGGTTGGGTTATTACCAAAATTAATACCTTCAGTATAAAATAATACATATTGCCAATATAAAATATTTGTATCCGTTGTGGCAACAATCCGTATTGTATCTATTAAATTTGGATGTACTACCAAATTTATAGTATCTAAAGAGACAACTGAATCGGGAGCAGCGCAAAATAAATTGCTTTGCATCACCACATAAATTTGGTCTCTATAAGAGGTAGGTAAAAAAGAGTAGTTTCTGCCGGTATCTGCAAACATACCGTTTACATACCACATAAATACAGGGCTATTTCCACCATTGGTATCCGTTGCTGATAATACAACAGAACCACCGGCACATAAAGTATCTATGTTACTACTGCATGTTACTGCCGGCAAAATTAAAGGATGTACCGATAATACAATATTATCGGTAACAGAATCCGGAATAGCACAAACTGCATTACTATACATTTTACAAGATATAGTATCATTATTTGCAGGTGTATAACTATAGGTAAGTCCTGTACTCACAACTGCCCCATTAACCGTCCAAACATAACTGGGGCTTGTTCCTCCATTTACTACTGCAGTAGTAAATACTGGCAAATTGCCCACACAAATTGTATCGCCCAATGAAGAAGAAACAACAATACCCGGAGTATGTATTGGGTTTACCAAAAAAGAATAAGTAGTAAAACACCCTGCGGGTAAAGTATAGGTTAAAAGTACTGTACCCGAAGATGCCCCATAAGCTACTCCACCTGCAATAGATGCTATTGTTGACGAACTACTTGTCCAAGTACCTCCCGGTACACCATCACTCAAAGTAACAGAATAACCGGCACAAACATTATTGATACCCATGATGGACGTTGGTATAATATTTACTGCAAATGTATCATAAACACGACAACCTGTAGAAGACAAAGTATAGAAAACAGTATCAATACCTATTGATGTTCCGGTTACTAAACCACCCGAAGTTACCGTACTGATTGCAGTATCACTCGTACTCCATATTCCACCGGCAGTAGTATCTGACAATAATGAAGTTGCATATAAACAAACAAATGCCGTACCTGAAATTGGTGCAGGTATAGGGTTTACTGTAATATTTTGTGTAATATAACAACCCGTACTGCTTAATGTATATATTATTGTAGATGTACCTGCCAATAAACCACTTACAATCCCGGTAGTAGAACCAACAATTGCTACATAAGACGTAGAACTTGACCATGCACCGCCAATTGTTGAATTCGTTAATAAAATAGTAGAACCGGCACAGACATTATTGCTTCCTGCTATTGTATTAGGTAATGGATTTACTGTTACTGTTTTTGTTACAGAACAACCTGCGGCATTGGTAAATGTAATTATTGTAGTTCCTGCTAATAGTGCAGAAACTAAACCTGATGACGCTATGCTTGCAATTGATGTACTACTACTTGACCATGTTCCGGTCAATGTAGTGTCGGACAAGGTTGCTCCCGAACCGGCACAGATTGAACTTGTTCCTGAAATAATACCGGGCATTGGGCTTACAGAAATAGCATGTATTGCAGCCGGACATCCAAGTATTGTATAGGTTATTGTAGCAGAACCTATACCTAATGCAGTTATTACACCTGTTGTAGTTCCGATAGCAGCAACTCCAATACTACTGCTTGTCCACGTTCCACCTACAGTACCATCAGATAATGTGGCAGTAGCTCCATAGCATATTAAAGAAGTACCGGAAATAGCCGTTGGAGATGTATTTACACTTAATGTACTAGTTGCATAACAACCTGTTGTACTTAATATATACGATATGGTGGTTGTACCTGCTGTTAATCCGCTTGCTATTCCCGTTGTAGAACCGATACTTGCTGTACCGGACAAACTACTACTCCATGTACCACCTGCCGTTAAATCTGATAAGGTGGTGCTACTTCCTGTACATACAGAACTTGCACCGGTAATACCTACAGGATTAGCGTTTACAGTTACGATTTGGGTAACATAACATGTTCCGATAGTATAACTTATAGTTGGTGTGCCTGCCGATACGCCACTTACTACTCCACTTG
>CAIWXG010000280.1 GCA_903916555.1 uncultured Bacteroidota bacterium | reverse complement strand
TTATTTCTGCTTTTGCATTCCTATTATTTTTAAGTAGTTGCAACCAAAATACTCCATTAAATGCAAATATTCTAACTGTTACAACATCAGGACATACCTTCACTGCTAACGGTAATTCAATAAAAGTTTTTAAAGTTGGTACTACCCTAACCATTTATGCAGCTTCAACTTACAAGCAGACTCTTACTCTTTGTATTCCTAATTTCAATGGCGAATTAGCACAATATCAAATAGATACTGCAACAGGTTACCAATCTTATTATACAAGTGGAAGTGTTATTGTTGGTAATGCTGATACGGTTGTTACTAAAAATTATTGGCTATCTAACCCTTTAAACACAATTATAAGTAACTCATTAGATTCATTTACTCAAATTTCTTACGGGTATATTAATATTACAGGTGTTGACCCCTATTATACCGGTACATTCAGCCTAACTGCAATGGACTCTACAAAAATTGCAAATGGCTCTTTTAGCATTGCAAAATAATCATTAAAAAGGGCTATCAAAATCTTTTAATTCCTTAAATTCACTATCCCTTTTTGAAATAATTGGATTTGATACCTCCCAATTGAAACCTATTGAGTCATAACGGACACCGGTATCATGGTTTTTGCTATATTCTGATGAAACAAAATAACAGGTGATTGTATTGTCTGCCAAAGATTTAAAACCATGAGCAAATCCTTTTGGTATATAAAATGCTTTATGGTTTGCAGCACTTAATTCTTGGCTGAAAAAATGTTTAAAAGTAGGAGACTCTTTTCTTAAATCAACCATAACATCTATTATAGCTCCTTGTGGACAAAAAACTATTTTACTATGGTCTTCAGAAGGTAATTGAAAATGCATACCCCTAATTACATCTTTATTAGATATTGAAAAATAACTTTCTTTCAAAACAAAGTCTATTTCTGCTTTTTTGAAAGTTGTATCGTGAAATACTTTTGCAAATTCACCTCTGTTATCATTAGAAAAGGGCAAATGGATAACTGCAGCCCCCGATAAAAATATTTTTTCTATTTCCATTCTATTTCTAAATAATATTTCTATTTTTTTAATGTTATTTATAAATAAGAGATAGCATCATAGAAAATAAGCTTTTATTTGCTCCATACACTTATTATGAGCATTGTTATGCTTATCTGCATACCATTTTGAAGTTAATTCTATTGCTGTTTCGGCATTCATTTTAGATTTCCAGCCAAGCTCTACCAATGCTTTTGTGCTATCTAACAATAACAACTTTGCTTCGTGTGGCATATTTTCTAATGCTAAATTTTTATGGCTTCCGTAACCATACGCATTAAAAAATATTTTTGTAAGTTCCTCTACCGTAAGCATATCTTCTGGATTAGGTCCAAAGTTATAAGCAGTAGCATATCTAAGAGGGTCTTCGGTTAATTTAGCAGCTAATAGCAAATAAGCACCCAAAGGCTCTAAAACATGCTGCCAAGGTCGTATTGAAGCCGGATTTCTTAAACCTACCGGCTCATCAAATGAAATGGAACGCACAATATCCGGTATTATTCTATTATCAGAAAAATCACCACCGCCAATTACATTTCCTGCTCTTGCGGCAGCTATACTTTTATGATGTTGTAAATAAAATGTTGGATTAAAAAAAGACCTTCTGTATGAATCTATTACAATTTCGGCAGCAGCTTTACTGGCAGAATAAGGGTCGTATCCTCCTAATTTATCATCTTCATTAAATGGTATTCCTCTTTCGGGATTATCATACACCTTATCTGTAGTTATCATAACACCAATACAAGGTGTTTTCAAACTTTTAATGGCATCAAGTACATGGGCTGTACCCTGTACATTTACCATAAAAGTATAAGAAGGCATTTCATAGCCTCGTTTTACTAAAGCTTGGGCAGCAAGATGGAACACAAAATCAGGTTCAAATCGTACTAATTCGGTTGTTAGTTTTTGTTTATCGCAAATATCTGCAATTACAGAAGTATAACATAATCTATCTCCTGAAATTTGGTTATATAGGTCATTGCTTTTTTCAGGTTCTAAAGAATAACCTTTAATATGCGCCCCTAACCAATTGAGTATTTGCAATAACCAAGCTCCTTTAAAACCTGTATGCCCGGTTAAAAAAACACGTTTACCTTTAAATACAGATTTCAAATATTGTTCAGTAATCATTTAATATTCAATTTTATCTGATTAATTTAATAGCATTACTTATTACCATTTTTTCCATTTAGGCTCTGTTTGCCAAAAATGCTCGAGTTCTTCTTTATCACGCAGTGTATCCATACATTTCCAGAATTCATGATGTTTATAGGCAACAATTTCATTATTTTGTGCTAAATCATCCATTGGCTGTCTTTCCCACATTACATCATCTGCATCATCGTGCAGGTAATTAACAATACTAGGCTCCAAAACAAAAAAGCCTCCATTAATCCATGTTCCGGAGTCAGCAGGTTTTTCTTCAAAACTACTTATCAAACCGGCATCGTCCATCTTTATAACCCCAAATCTGCTTGTAGCTTGTATAGCGGTCATGGTACAAATTTTGCCACTTTTTTTATGAAAATCCAATACCTCATCTAAATTTACATCACTTACTCCATCACCATAAGTAAGCATAAATGTTTGGTCGCCAATATAAGGTAATACTCTTTTCAACCTGCCGGCAGTCATCGTATCTAAGCCAGTATCAATAAGAGATATTTTAAATGGTTCAGCACTTGTTTTATGAACTTCCAAAGAATTAGTTGCTAAATCAACTGTTATGTCGGCATTATGCATAAAATAATTAGCAAAGTATTCCTTTATAATCCATCCTTTATAGCCTAAACAAATAATAAATTCAGTATGCCCATAGGCGGCATAAATCTTCATAATATGCCACAGAATTGGTTTTCCTCCTATTTCTATCATTGGTTTTGGTCTCAATGATGATTCTTCTGAAATTCGGGTTCCTCTACCCCCGGCAAAAATGACTACTTTCATACTACAAATATAGACAAGGTTTTTAAGAATAATAATTCAAACAAATGAATTATTAATTATTTCAATTTCGATACACCTTTTATATAAATAAGTTACATTCAACATACAATATATTAAGAAAAATCTTATTGATTTTATGCAAATAAAAACAGAGCAATTTATTAATAATAGATAACGAACTTAGTTATTCCCAATCAGGATATTCATTTGTCCAATGAACTTTTTCACCTGTTTTTCCGAAAGCAAACAGTTTATTCAAAGCCATTGTCAATGCAAATTCATTATATGGCCCATCAATATGGTAATAAGTACGTGCATAATGAATTTGAAATTTATTTAAATTGACACCTAAACCAAAAGAAAAACCTGCCAACCCGGTAGCGGTACTTATGGCAAGTTCTTGTCTCTGTAAGTCATTATAGGAAACAGTAATAATAATTTTTTTAGATATTGATAATTCAGCACCAAAAATAAAGTGTCTGAATAAAATATCACCAAAATGAGACCCTGTATTTTTAACAGTATCAGTAGTACCTAAAAGATTTGTACCGTTAAGGTCAGCAGGATTATTATAACGTATGTCCCATTCATATAAATGATGTAAAGTCATAATGAATTTTAATGGCACATGTTTTAATTGTTTAGAAACGCCTAATTGTAAATCAAAAGGTATAGGCTCTGCAGCTTGATTTACATCATACTTTTTTGTCATTACGCCCATATTTTTTGCTACTGCACCAAAGTCCCATAGGCTGCTTGTATCATAATAATTAATGCCTATATCTGCCATTGCAGCGGTGCCTGTTGTGGCATAAAGAAAAGAGTAAGCAAATTTTATATCTGCACCATACCTCCAATGGTCTAAATATTTTTTTGATGCACCAAGTGCAATCGAATAATCTCTGGGATTAAAAGAACCATATACATTACCTGAATTATCTGTTGCCGGTATGCTGCCATAATTAAGGTATTGCAGCCCCATAAAAAAGGAAGTATTTATTTTAGGTACATAATAACCATACTGCAAATTTAAAATACTAATACCCGAATAATAATTATTATAAGTAAGCTCTAATTGATTATGCAAACCGGGCCGCATCATAGCTGGGTTTTGTAATGCAAATGCAATATCAAAATCAGGATTGGCAACACTGATACCACCTGATGCAGAAACATGCGGAGCATTAGCCAAACGAAGATATTCGAATGCATACTGACCACCTGTAACCTGAGCACGTACTGCCCCAAATGCTATAAATGCAAAAAAGACAAAAAATAATTTTAACAATCGCATGTGTGTTAAACGTACCGCAAAAAAAAATATTGCAATAAAAGTAAGAATAAAAAATAATAAGGGTTTTAGATATTGCTTAAAGTTGCAATATCTAAAACCCCATTAAATATAAAATTATTTATTTTCTTCAATAAGATTTTGATTGATTGCCTCTACAACCATTTTACTAGCACCTGTTGTAGAAAAACCTCCATCATGAAAGAGATTTTGCATAGTTACCATTCTGGTAAAGTCGCTAAACATCATTACACAATAATTGGCACAATCATCGGCAGAGGCATTACCTAATGGAGACATTTTTTCGGCATAACTATAAAAAACATCAAAACCCGCAACACCCGAACCTGCAGTTGTAACAGTAGGTGATTGAGAAATAGTATTTACCCGCACTTTTTTTGCTAACCCGTAATGGAAACCAAAACTTCGTGCTATACCTTCTAATAATGCTTTAGCATCAGCCATATCATTATAGCCCGGAAAAGTTCTTTGCGCTGCAATATAGCTTAATGCAACTACACTACCCCATTCATTAATAGCATCTGCCTTCATTGCAGCTTGCAATACTCTATGTAACGACAAAGCTGAAATATCTAATGTTTTAAGGAAATTTTCGTAATTAGTGTTTGTATATTCTATGTTTTTACGCACATTTGGCGACATACCGATTGAGTGTAAAATAAAATCAACTTTACCACCTAAAATTTCCATGCTTTTTTGCATTAGATTTTCTAAATCGGCAGTTGATGTAGCATCTGCTGCAATTACTGTAGCATTACATAATTTTGCTAAATCATTAATTTTACCCATTCGCAATGCTATCGGAGCATTTGTGAGTACAATTTCTGCACCCTCTGCAACTGCAACGAGTGCGGTCTTCCATGCGATTGATCTTTCATCTAACGCACCAAAAATTATTCCTTTTTTACCTTTAAGCAATTGATGAGACATTTGTAGGCAGATTTTATTAAAATGTAAAAGTAGAAAAAAAGTAGGATGTTTGAAAAATAGTACTAAATAATATATCTATTAATTATTTCGAGAAACTAAAGAAACAAAAAAAGCAAGAAATTTATTTCTTGCTTTTTTTATATAATTAATTATTTCTACTACTCTATAATCAATTTATTGCAATAATTTATATTATCTGCTTTTACCGATAAAATATAAATTCCCTTATTAAAACCGGTAATATCAATAGTTAGTTGTCCTTTTACTGAGTTTATAGCTAATGGAGTTGTATATATTTCTCTGCCGGTAATATCTGTAATAACAACTTTTGTTTGAGGATTAACACTAGCATTCCATTGCAATACTATATGATTGCTTGCCGGATTTGGAAAAACATTAAATGTATAATTACTTTCAATGTTTTTAATTCCTGCAAGATTTAATACTGTAATTGTATATGTAGAAACACTAGCACAACCAAAAGCATTAGTAACAGTATATGTTATGGTTACAGTACCCGATTTAATACCGGTAACAAGACCCGATAACGAACCTACAGTTGCAATTGTTACATCACTACTACTCCAAATGCCGCTTGGTGTGCCATCGGTTAAGGTTGTTGTAGTTGCACTATCAATAGAAGTAGCCCCTGCAATAGGCATTACAAGTGGTAAAGAGTCTATTGTAACTGTATCTGTAACATAACATGATGGCGAAATACCATAAGTAATAAATACAAAACCACCCGGACCAGGGTTAATATTTGCTGTAAATGTACCGGTTAGGGTATCCATAGTACCTGCAAACGGAGGTCTTGTACGCCAATGACCGCCTGCTGTAGTATCACTGTAAACGGCTGATGAACCTTCACATATTGAATGGGGACCGGAAATTGCACCAACTAAATTATTTACAACACTAAAATAAGCTTTTGCAGAATCGGCACCACAAACATTAGATTTTATATAGTATGCAGTATCTAATCCAACAGTCAATCCCTTAATATTACCGGGAGGGAATGGAATCATATTGGCAATAAGCGTATCAGTAATTACCCAACGACCACCAATAGAAGTATCTCTAAAACGAATAGCAGAACCAACACATATTGTTGCAGGGTAAGTTAAAGGACCTACAACCGGAATTGAATTAACAACAAGAAACGAAGACATTGCAATTACTGTACCGGTGGTATCTAATAATTCACAATTAATAACGTCTCCAGCAACAACAGTACTGTCAATATACATAGAAGTATCTCTACCAACATTAACAGTATTTAATTGCCATTGATAATGTGCAGGCATCGAATCGGCAATTGGTGTAGCAAAAAATGCAATAGGACCTCTGCCTGTACAAACCGTATCACCTGTAGTTGTGGTAATACTTATGCCTACGACACTTGTACCTATTCTACGCACTACATTATTACCTGCATCAGAAATATAAATATCTCCGTTTGTACGGTTTACAGCAACGGCAGAAGGCGCGTTTATTTGAGCATGAACAGCAGCCCCACCATCACCGAAATAACCGGCAGTACCTGTACCTGCAATGGTACTGATATAGTGAGTAGAAGTAACTTTACGAATATTGTTTGCAGCATCTGCAACCAATAAATTACCTAAAGTATCAAGAGCCAAACCTGAAGGGCCTGAAATCATTGCAAGAATTGCTAATCCGCCATCTCCACTATTTCCTACAGTTCCATTACCGGCACAAGTATAAACCATACCGCTATCTACCATGCGCACTCTGAAATTACCATTGTCTGCAATATATAAAACTCCGGTATTACTAATAGCCAACCCTTGTGGTCTGTTTAACATGGTTGATGTTGCAGCAATACTGTCTCCACCAAAACCGGCAGTACCATTACCTACAACCGTATTTATGTTTCCTAAAGTATCAATTAGACGAACAACATTATTTCTTGAATCAGAAAAATAAATTAAACCGTTAGTACTAATTGCAATACCTGTTGGTCTATTTAATTGTGCAGCAGCAGCCGGTCCGCCATCACCTGCATAACCGGGGAAACCACCACCTGCAATTGTAGAAATTGTACCGGTAGCATCAATCATTCTAATTGCATTATTTCTGGCATCAGTAATATACATATTACCAATATTATCAAATGCAATTCCGGCAGGAGTATTTAATTGTGCTGCTGTAGCCGGCCCACCATCACCAGTATATCCATTAGTTCCATCACCGGCAACTGTTGAGATAATTCCTGATGCATTAACCATTCTAACAACGTTATTTCTAGAATCACAGAAATAAATAGTTCCTGTGCGGCCAACTATAATGCCCCTCGGCCCTGCTAATTGTGCTAAATTTGCTATACCGCCATCACCGCCATAACCCGGAGCTGATTGAGTACCGGCAAAAGTATATATATTTTGGGCATTTACATTTATAGTTGCTACTGTAAAAACTATAAATCCTATTGTTTGTAAGAGTATCCTTTTCATTGCATTAAAAATTTATGAATTTTGAGTCAAAGTTATATAAAAGTATCCTTTACTTATGCATCTAAGTTATTTTTATGATTTATTTTACTTTTAATCTTTATTTTATTGTTATTTAATAAATTGAATAATTTTTTATTTACTATAAACAAAAAATTATTTCAAATTTCAATATACTTTATCTTTTAATTATCAACTCTACCCTTCTATTTCTGTTCCTTCCCTCTTCTTCTTTATTATCAGCAATATTGTTTGCTTCTCCCCATCCTTTAGCTTGTACTTGTAATTCATTAAACCCCGACAGAACTACCTCCTTTGCGACTAAATCTGCCCTTTTATAAGATAATTCTTCATTTAACATTGGGGTTCCTGTGTTATCAGTATAGCCAAAAACCGATAATATAATACCTTTTTCATCTACCCAAGGTGCTAATGCAGTATGTATTGCCATTTTATCTCTTTCTGTCAACTCTATTTTATTTAATCCAAAATGTAATCGAAGTATCAAGCTGTCACTTATAGGTTTAATCTCTTTATAATCACTTGGCAGCATTACAATATTCTTTTTCATTGGCACTTTCACATACTGTTTATCAAAATTAAAAGTATCATAAGTATCTTGGTGTCCTATACTAAATGTACTTAATGCATAAGTATTTTCAAGTGGTAAGGTAATTATAAAACTACCATCGCCTCTGTTACTTTGAAATTTATATAATGTATCGCCTGTTAATGCATTTATAATATAAATTGATGCATAGTTTAATCTATCTTTAGTAATGCTATCATATACATAGCCTTTTATATAGCTTACAGGTACAGGCTTTATTAGCTCAGGTATCGGTGTAACAAAAATATCATAATCTCCTGCTGGGCCATTCCTATCGGATGCAAAAAATAGTATTTTACCATCTAAAGATACACAGGTACTCATTTCGTCATAAACAGTATTTATAGGCGAACCCAAATTTCTAGGATTACTCCAAACAGTATCTTTTATTCTTTTACACATATATAAATCATAGCCACCCATACCTATATGTCCATTACTGGAGAAGTATAATGTTTGGTTATCTATATTTATAAATGGTGCAGTTTCGTTACCTGCGGTATTTATGTTTCCCCCTGCATTAACCGGCAATTGCCATGCTCCATTCTCAAACTTAGAAATCCAAATATCTAATCCTCCATACCCTCCTTCACGGTCGCTAACAAAATAGAGTTCCTTGTTATCGGCAGACAAAGTAGGCATTCCTTCGTAAGCAGGAGTGTTTATTGTAGCCCCAAACGGCTGTGGTATTGTCCAAGCACTGTCTTTAGATATTCGGTATGCCATAAATAAATCGCAACCACCCTCAGCCCAACCATTTTCACTTCTGTTTTCGCAACGCGTAAAGAATAAGTAATGTCCGTCGGCAGATATAAATTGTGCCGATTCCATACTTGGCGAATTAGGTGGAGACCCCATCTTTTGTATTGATTTCCAACCAAAACAACTATCATCTGCTTTAGCTATATATAAATCTTCGTTGCCGGTATTATCTCTGCGGGTAAAATAAAACAAGTCTGTATCTATTGTTACAGACGGAAAAAGTTCGGGAAATTGGGTATTAATTCCTTTTACCAAACTTATAGGTAGCTGCTTTTCTTCATTTGCAATACTGTTTTTTATAAAATAAGCCTTTTCTCTCATAAGTCCCCATGCTTCCGATTTATAGGTTGGGTCATTATCGTCAATAATAGCTAATGCCAAATTGGTTTCACCACTATATAGCAGGCTTTGTACATAAGGTTGTGCAAATTGTTTTTTGCCATTTGGACAATTTTGCAATGCTTTTTTGAAAACTAAGGATGCTTTATAAAATTCATGGCTCTCAAAATACCACCTACCTAATTGACTATATGCATCAGAAAACAAAGGATTTTTTTTTATGCTTTGCTCCATCTTATTACAAGCTAATATATTTTCTTTTTCAAAGCATAGTTTTATAGCTTTTGTATATAAGTTATTGGCTTTCTTAACCTTTAAATTGTGAAAAGGGATTTTATAAAATGGCAAAAGCTCAAGCTTATCCTGAGCTTTTAATACTGAACAGAAAAATAAACAATAAAGAATAATTAATATTCTGGCAAACATTACAAACCAAAAGTAATTGAAAAACGGAGAATATAATAGGTTAAATTTCTAAATCAATAAATGAAACAGTAGAACTAAAACATTTACATTACTTCTTTACAAATATGCCAACATTTCCTCCAGATTTTTTCTTTCGTTGTTAAGACGCGGTACTTTATGCTGCCCACCTAATTTACCTTTATCTTTTAGCCATTTTTTAAAGCCATCTTTGGGCATTGCATGTACTATTGGCATTCTCAGTGCAATATCTTTGGTTCTCTTTGCCTCATAATCAGAATTAACGGCTTGTAACGATTTATCTAATAA
>CAIWXG010000279.1 GCA_903916555.1 uncultured Bacteroidota bacterium | reverse complement strand
TTTTATAATAGTCTTTAGGCAGCAAGTAGAAATATTATGCAGTAAACATTATTTGTAATACATAATACCAATCTGGAACGAAAAATATACCGGGCTTAAATTATTAGGGCTGTAAGCAGTTCTTGACGGGTTGTCGGCATTAGCAGTAGAACTTAAATTACTTGAAATAAACCCCACATCTTGTCTGAATAAAAAGTGCAAGCGTTTGCCGTAATAAAAATATTCTGAAAGCCCGAAGCTAAACCTGTAAAGCATTTTAGCGATATTACTGCTTGTGTTTATGGTGCTGTCAAAGTTTTGATTTGCAGTTAATGGCGTGTTGTGGCTGTTGTCCCATTTGTGCAATGTTTCTGTACCACCAACATTAAAACCTGCACCGGCAGTTACATAAGCATAAATTTGCCCTTTGTGGTCTAAAAAATAATTTAATTTAGGACACAGAAAAACATAGTTACTTTTGTTTCTAACGGTAACCCCTTCAAAACCTTCTCCGTTTTTAAGCAATTGTGTTTCTCTGTCGTAATAAAGAGAATAACCTTGATAAAGTACAGTACCCCCGAATTCTATTCCTTTGGAAATACCTTTATAAAAATCGATGCCACCCGAAATACCCGCATCATAATTATTTGTTTTTGCCAATCCGACACCACCATATATATCTATTGTAGTACCATATCTTGCGTAAACCTGATTACAAACAAGGCTTATTAATGTAATTATAAAAATCCTTTTCATAAGCGAAAGGTAAAATATTTATTTAAAAAGTGGAAAAATTATTTTTTAAAAGGACTTTTGTGATGCAAGTGTAAATGAATAGCTAATAAGTATTATTGCCATCACATGGGTTTGCATTCTTTTGAAATTGTATTACTATCTAAATTTCATCCTTTTAGATTTTGTTTCAAGTATCTGTTTAGCTTACCTAAATCAGGTAATAATTCTTTTTTTAATTGCATCTTTGCTTTTTCAAATTACTACCATTATGGGCAGCACGCATACAGAAACACATTTTAAAAGCACAGACTTAGTAACTGATATTGTAATAGGTATGAGTGACGGTTTAACTGTGCCCTTTGCACTTGCAGCTGGCTTAGCAGGGGCTCCCGGTATTACAACCGCTATTGTGGTTACTGCCGGGATTGCTGAAATTGCCGCAGGTTCTATTGCTATGGGTTTAGGTGGCTTTTTGGCAGGGAAAACAGAGGTTGACCATTATAATGCCGAGGTAAAAAGAGAACAATTTGAGGTAGATAATTTACCTGATAAAGAAAAAGAAGAAGTTAGAGAGATATTTGAGGAAATGGGATTGAGTAGCAATTCGCAAAATATTATTGTAGAAGAATTAGCAAAAGACAAAGATAAATGGGTTGAATTTATGATGCGATTTGAGCTGGGACTTGAAAAACCTGACCCTAAAAGAGCCCGCAAAAGTGCTATGAATATTGGTTTGTCTTATATTGCAGGTGGTATTGTACCATTGTCTCCCTACCTATTTGCTACATCACCTACAGACGGACTGAAATATTCTTGTGCTATTACAATAGTATGTTTATTTATATTTGGCTTTTTTAAAGCAAAAGTAACCGGTCAAAACGTTTGGAAAGGAGCTATACAAGTAACGCTAATAGGTTCAGTAGCTGCCGCCGCCGCCTTTTTAATAGCAGGATTATTTAAGCATTGAAATTTAATAATATAGTAATTAGCCTGAAAGGAGGCAAGAATATAAACATAAAGCGTATGTATTATTAATTTAAAGTATACGCTTTATAAAAAATATATAATAATATTTACATAATATTATCTGCTATTAATTCTCGCATCGTATTCAAAGAAACTGGTTTTAGCAAATAATCTTTTACACTCTTATAGCTTAGTGCTTTTGTTCGCTCTCGTTCTTCTAACGAGCTACTGAACATATAAATATTACTAAGTGCTTTTAGGTTAGGGTACATTCTTTCAAATTCAGATATAAATTGCCACCCATCCATAATGGGCATGTTAATATCTAAAAGTAATAGTTTTGGTAATGGGATATTTTGATTGTCCTTAAAATATTCTAATGCCTTTTCTCCATTCCAAAAAGTTTCTACTACTATTTCAGGGTTTATTTTTTTTACTATTTTACTTAATACCATTTGATACATTTCATCATCATCAATAATAAAAATCTTTTTCATGTAGTCTATTTTATATATATTTTAAATGTAGTGCCCTTATTTAATTCACTAATCACCTCAATACTGCCACCTAATGCCTCTACCTGATATTTTGTTAAAAATAGGCCTATTCCTTTAGCATCTTTATTGCCATTAAATGTTTTATACATACCAAATAGTTTCTCACTATTTTTTTTCATGTCTATACCTATACCATTATCCGCAATTTCTAATATCCAATTTGTATTATAGTTGTGATTGTTTTCTTTATAACAATCTATAGTTAAAATTGGTTGTCTGTCCGGATGACTGTATTTAATAGCATTAGATATAAAATTAAGTACAATACTATCTATATATGCAGGGTTATAATTAATTACAATATCAGTACTAACATTATTATTAATTTTA
>CAIWXG010000278.1 GCA_903916555.1 uncultured Bacteroidota bacterium | reverse complement strand
TTTAACTTCAGTTCTATGAATACGTTCGCAAAGAACGGGCTTGTTTTTACTTCTTGATGCCCTACTCGACCATCAGGAAGAACGGGGAGGATTAAGCCGCAGTTCTTCCATTAATTGCTCACTGTGTATCTCTGACAATATGAGTTTAATGCATGGTATTTTACATTTATATGTCTAAAAAACTTTACCTAATATTTCTATTTATTTATTAGTTTCATTACTGGCTAAGCCTTTAACTTTGCACAAAACAAATGGTTAGATATTTTGGATTGAGCTGAAATTTCTCTAATCTTGCAAATAATAATTATGTTATTTAGTAGTGTAGTTGGGCAGCAGGCGGCAAAAGAAGGCATATTAAACATGTGGAAAAATAATGTTTTTCCACATGCATTGCTATTTGTAGGTGGCGAGGGTACCGGTGGTTTACCTATGGCTTTGGCATTGGCACAATATATTTTTTGCGAAAACAAAAGCGATACAGATTCTTGCGGTAAATGTGCAGGATGCAGCAAAGCTTTAAGGTTAGAACATGCCGATTTACACATAACCTTCCCTGCTATACCGCCCAAACCAAATACCAAGGCGCTGAGCAGGTATTATATTAACGAGTTTAAAGAATTTATAAAACAAACACCCTACGGTACTACATACGATTGGCTACAACACATTAATGCAGAAAATAAACAAGGTAATATTCCTGCCGAAGAATGTAGGGAAATAATTAATGTTCTTAATCTTAAATCTTATGAGGGTGGCAAAAAAGTACAAATAATATGGAGACCGGAATATTTGGGCAAAGAAGGAAACATTCTCTTAAAGCTAATTGAAGAGCCGCCACCGGATACAATTATTATTTTTGTTGCAGAAAATACGGAAGATATATTATTAACGATACGCTCTCGTACACAAATGGTAAGGCTAGCACCCATACCTGCACACCTAATTGCAAATGTGCTTGTAGATAGGCAACTAGCAGAGCCGCCAAAAGCAGAACAAATAGGTTTGTTGGCAATGGGTAGTTATACAGAGGCTTTAAATCTTATTCGCCATACCGAAAATGATTTATTTTCATCGGTCAAACTTTTATTCAATCACTTGTTTTTGCATAATGGTGCCGGCATTTCTAAATATGTAGATGATTGGTCTAAGCAGGGTAGGGAACAACAAAAGAATTTATTAAATTATATTATTCACTTATTAGAGCAGACTATAAGAACACGGCATATACCTGCAATACCTATAAAACTACCGGTAGCAGAGGCAGATTTTGTAAAAAAACTTGCCATGAAAAACATTACATTTCAAGGCTTTGAGCAATTAATAGCAACTGTTACAGAAACCAGTTATCATATAGAAAGAAATGCACATTCTAAAACACAACTACTTGCTATGATTGTTAAAATGGAATATGCTATTTTAAATAAACCTGTTATAATTTAATTCAACTAAGCAATAAACAATATAGATTTATTGAGAATGTATTTTTGTGAATAAGTAAAACTAAATTTGCACTATTCATTAATTTCATTTGGGTAAAATAGACCTCGTTTTTTTGATATTTATTTTTTATAATCAAAAAACACATTACTAATATATAATTTTATAAACAAAATAAATAACAGCATGTTGCAATTTGAGAGATTTACTTTAGATAACGGATTAAAAGTACTTGTACATATAGATGAAACAACGCCAATGGCAGCTATGAATATTATCTATGATGTAGGTGCAAGAGATGAAGAACCGCAACGAACAGGCTTTGCACATTTATTTGAGCATTTAATGTTTGGTGGCAGCATAAACATTCCGGAATATGACGAACCTTTACAAATGGCAGGTGGCGAAAATAACGCCTATACAACCAACGACATTACCAATTACTATATACAATTGCCATTAAAAAACTTGGAAACAGCTTTTTGGTTAGAGAGTGACAGGATGTTATCGTTGGCTTTTAGCGAAAAAAGTTTGGATGTGCAAATAAAGGTAGTAAGCGAGGAATTTAAAGAACATTATCTAAATAAGCCTTATGGTGATGCCTGGCATCATTTACGTACATTGGCGTACACAATGCACCCTTACCAATGGCCAACTATTGGCAAAGATTTACAACAGATTGAAGAAACGAAATTAGATGATGTAAAAGCATTTTTTGCTAAGCATTATAATCCGTTGAATGCAGTAATGTGTATAGCCGGCAATGTAAATGTAGAAGAAGTGAAAAAATTATCCGAAAAATGGTTTGGTAGTATTCCTGCCGGTAATAAATACCATCGAAATATTGTTGCCGAACCAACACAATTTAGTGCAAGAGAAAAAACCATATTTTCTGATGTGCCTTATGATGCCATTTATAAATGTTGGCACATTGCTGCAAGGCTTACTCCGGGCTACTATCCGGCAGACTTACTTACAGAAATAATGGGCAGTGGTTTTTCTTCGAGATTATACCAGCGATTAGTAAAAGAACAGCATCTTTTCAGTTCCTTACAAGCCTACCAAACCGGTAGTTTAGAACCGGGACTATTTGTTGTGGAAGGCAAAATAAGAGATGGAATAAGTTTGGAAGTTGCCAATGCCGCTATAGAAAAAGAAATGGACTTATTGGTAGAAGATGGTGTTACGGAAATAGAACTGGAAAAGTCTAAAAATAAGATTGAAGCCATGATAGCCTTTGAAGACATGAGCTTACTTAGCAGAGCCAATAATTTAGCTTTTTATGAACTACTGGGTGATGCCGAATTAATAAATGAAGAATGGAATCGCTATAATGCTGTTACTACGGCTTCTATGCAGGAAACCGCAAAAGAAATTTTTAGAAAAGAAAATTGTAGCACACTTTTTTATAAAAGAAAATTGTAAAATTGTTTTTCTTATATCAATATTGTTTTTTAGTAATTTATAATATTTATGTTTACAGAAGGGAATAAAGCATTTGACAATAGAATTACTCGTTTATTTAATATTCAATATCCTATAGTACAAGCAGGTATGTTATGGGCATCCGGGTGGGAGTTGGCTTCTGCTGTAAGTAATGCCGGTGGTTTGGGTTTATTGGGTTCAGGTAGTATGTATCCACATATTTTGGAAGAACAAATAAAAAAATGCAAAGATGCAACAGACAAACCATTCGGAGTTAATTTACCTTTATTATATCCAGATATAGACAAACACGTGGATACCATAATAAGAGAAAAAATACCTGTTGTTTTCACCTCAGCAGGTAATCCTAAAATATGGACGTCTAAGCTAAAAGAAAACGGGATAACGGTTGTACATGTAGTATCCAGCTCTAAGTTTGCCCTAAAATGCCAAGAAGCCGGCGTAGATGCTGTTGTAGCAGAAGGATTTGAAGCCGGTGGGCATAATGGCAGGGAAGAAACAACAACCCTTTGTTTAATACCTGCAGTAAGAGAAACTATAAAGATTCCACTTATTGCAGCAGGTGGCATAGCCACAGGGCGGGCAATGTATGCCATGATGGCATTGGGTGCCGAAGGTGTACAAATAGGTTCTCGCTTTGTATGTAGTAATGAGGCATCAAGTCACAAGGCATTTAAAGATGCTGTGGTGGCAACTAATGAAGGTGAAACAGTTCTTGCCTTAAAAAAGTTAACCCCTGTAAGATTAATAAAAAATAATTTTTATAATCAAGTACAAGAAGCAGAAAATAATTGTGCAAGCATAGATGAATTAAAAGAATTACTTGGGCATGCAAGAGCTAAAAAAGGCATGTTTGAAGGTGATATGAACAATGGAGAATTAGAAATAGGGCAGATAAGTAGCCTAATAAAAGATATAAAACCGGCAAAAGAAATTGTTGATGCCATCTGGAATGAATTTGTAGAAACATACAATCATCCATTTTATGGAAAGTAAGGTGTAAGGGTATATTGAAAAAGTAGATAAAAAATAAGTTGTGGTTTGTGTCTTCACTAACCACAACTTAAAAAATAAAATTTATATTAATTTCTACAAATTAATGCATAATAATAATTTTAGCATCTTTAATATCATAATTAGAATATATTTTTACAAAATAGACACCGGAAGGTAATTGCCTTACATCTAATACCGATTTTTCAATGTTGTTCTTTTCAATTAAAACTTGCTGTCCATAAATATTGAACATAATGACATTAAATTCAGTCTTATTTTCAGAATTAATGGTAATAAAATTGCCGGCAGGATTAGGGTAAATTTCTATATTTAATTTTTCTATTGTACTTTCAATACTTAATGCACCTGTATCTATTGTGTTAGTTGTAGTATTGGTAATTACTGCCGCATTATAATCAAAGTAAATATAACCTGTATTAGCTATGCTTGTTCCATTCGGTAAATCCGGTTTTGGGTCAATACTATACGATACATAGCCATTACTACCCAATCTGTTACTACCACTATCCGGTAAGTTAATATTATTGAACTGAAATTTTATCACATTTCCGGGTTGTTGGGATACCAACACAGGGGCGCTTGAATTTATAATTTGCAATGTAGATATATTTAAATTTGTGTTTATAGTATCGATAACACTAATGTTTCTTGCAGGAGCAGTTCCGGTGTTCTGAAAATGGATGATATAATTTAAAGGTGTCCCGTTCACAATATTTCCTGCATTGCCGTAACCTTTGGGCGATACATCTTTTTCATTAGGATCCCATGAAGACCTTACCGGTGAACACCAATAATAAGAATTATTTAGTAAATCAGGGTCAGGTAAACTGGTTGGAGTAACATGTAAATAGTTACATACACTATCACCAACGGTCAAAGTCGTAGAAGTAATTACTTTAACATTTCCTGTAAATTCAAATAAGTCATGTACTGTTGCAAATGTCCAAGTAAGAATATGACCTGAAACTGCCGGTGTTGGTCCATTCCACATTCCTGCATAAGTGAGTAGTGCGTCTAATGTTAATCTAACCGTTGCCGACAAAGGTTCGCATATATAGCCCATATAATCAGTAGCCCATACATTTATAATTCCCGTATCACCCGGAACAATTCCCCAACTCCATCCTGCAACGCTCATATCAATACTTGTAGGATTATGACAATTGAATGCAAAGTTTTGTAGTACTCCGGTACTTGTAGTAGATGTTATTGTAAATATTCCGGAAGAAGGGCAAGATGGGGTTAATGAATCAACAACATAGCCTCCATACCAAGAATAGTATGTAGGGTTCCCAATAATAGTATAGGTATCACCGTCAATAAAATCAACTGAATATCTGCCGCTATCATCACACCAGCCCGTAATTGTGTCGCCAACAGTATTATTTACAATTGCATAAGGCCAATAAGCTAGTAATCTTTCAGACGATTGATGGATACAATCAAGATTGGAATCAATATAAAATATACCCTGAACTGTATAGCAAGAAGTGCCTAATGTTAAGGTAGGTACTGAATAATAGGCCGTGTCGTAATAGGTTCCTACCGTATCATGCAAAGTAGGTCTGTAATTACCCGCTACTGTATAAGTATGTAATAACGATGGTGCACTGAAATAGAAAAGACCAACACCATTTGTGCTAACTGGTGCAAGAATATTTGTATCAATCCCGTCACCAAAGTTGCAATTGACCTTAACCGTATGAAACGTATCAGACCACCCTCTAAGGGTGCCACCTATTGAAAATTTATCTGTAAATGGTATTGAACAACTTATATGGTGTACTGAAGTATCACTAAGACTGCTTCCATACAAATATCCACTTA
>CAIWXG010000277.1 GCA_903916555.1 uncultured Bacteroidota bacterium | reverse complement strand
TTAGAATTTTTTTGTTTTTTTTCTAATTCTGCTATTTTATTTAATGCAATTTGTAATGCAGTATCTTTTTCTTCTAAAGCTTTTTTGTTATCTTCTAATGTTTTGCTTTTATCTTCTAATGTTTTGCTTTTTTCTTCTAGTGCTTTGCTTTTTTCTTCTAGTGCTTTGCTTTTTTCTTCTAGTGCTTTCTTTATTTCTTCTAACTCTTTCTTGTTTTCTTCAACTTCCAACTCTATTTCAAATAATTCATGCTTATAAACCCGCATTGCCTCTTTTTCCGTAGCAAGATATTGTTGTTTTTCAGGGTCTGTTCCTAAATAGTGCAGTTCGTCTGCTATTAGTTTCATTAAATCATTTTCAATTGGGTAGGGGTATTCTTTAATAAACCCAGATGAATCTGTAAAATGTTTCTGTTCAAAAAAACTGAGCAATTGTTCCAGCCTGCTGTTTAATTTTGCTTCTATTCGAGGTATCTGTACTATATAGCTTTCATGAGTCAATTTTTCTATTAAATCACTTTTAATATTCATTACTTCATGGTTCACCTGATTAATATATCGTGTAGCTACTTTAAGTGCCGGTGTATCCACATTTTGTAATTTAAACCCAAGCAAATAAATTGTTATAATAGGTAATGCTACATATTGTTTTCCTTTATCTGTCTCAATTTCATCTTCTTGTTTATAATGCTCTGCCAAATATTTACGAAATCGCATCACATCTATCGTGTTTCTGGCTTTCTGTATTTCAATTAAAACCTTTTTATGTTCTCCATCTGCTGTTTTTATGGTAGCCACAAAATCAAGACGCATTACTGTCAGAGCAACGGAAAGACTTGCATCGTCCTCTTTATTAAAATAAGGTAGTTCCTGCGGTTTCAAATGTACTTCCAAAATGTCTTGTTCCAGTAGGGTTTCCAAAAAGAAACGGGCAATACGGTCATTGCTCATTAGCCACTTAAAAACAAGGTCGGATATAGGGTTTGCTATTATCATATAATATGTATAATTACAAAGGTAGTTGTTTTGTAACTACAATTTTTTAATAGCAAATTAGACAAAGAAAATAGCAATCAAATTAGGAAAAACGACTAAAAAAGTTAAGTTATTTTAGTGTTGCAAATATCACAATAACTATATGAAATCATATTGTAAATTAAACAATGATCATTTAACATCAGTAACATTTATATATGCCAAATTGAAAAAACAGAGTATTGAAAAATATAACTATGATTTAATAGTTAAAATAGTTCCACTTTTACTTACGGAATATTTGGTTAATCCCGATGGTGGTGGTCCGCCTAATACAGTACCGGTATTTGCATTGAAAGTACCGCCGTGGCATGGGCAGGTAATAGCCAATGATGTTGTTGGATTATAATAGACTGTACATCCGTTATGTGTGCATGTAGCAGATAAAGCCGTAAACGTGTTGGCATTATATCTGGTAATAATTAAACCATTAGACAGTATATAACCGCCTACCGAATTTAAAGCAGCATTAGATGCTTGCGATAAGTCAATTGTGAAATTTACATTTGCAGGTGCCGCATAGCTTTGTTTGCTACAACTTTGTAAAATGCCTGCTGGTATTGCAGCTAATCCACACATTGCAAAGGTTGATTTCAAGAAGTCTTTTCTGTCCATAATTTTTTTTATTTTCAATTAAACATGTAGGTACATGCATTTAACGCAAAGCTACATTTCTTATTATTCAATGGTAATAGCCTTAACATAACTTTACATTGAATTTTATATGGGAATAATTTTTATTACTTTTTAATTGCATTGCCAATGGCTTTGTATATTAGTATCAGTAGTATAAACGTGCTCACTATAAATGCTCCCCAAACAGGTAACCCGGGTAGGGTAGGTAGTTCTAAACTTTGTTGTTTAATTACTATAGAGGTAAAATATTGTGCAATTAAAGTTATTATCATCGATATAGAAACCGCACCTAATACTAATGGCAGAAAGCGTTTTGTCATAAATGTACTTAAATAGTGTGGGCTATAGCCTATCTGCATTAAAAGACTAATAGAGTTTTGTGCTTTGGCAATCGTTAGTTCTATAAATAAAATAAATACCAATGTACTTATTCCCATTAAGAGTAATGCCAATATACCTGTACATGTTGTTACTACTTCTACTATAGCTCTTACTCTGCTCCATTTTAGGTTTTGGTCACTGGTTGTATAATTGTTTTTTTGCAGGAAATCTGCAAACCTAGTGTCGGAAGGGTCTTTTGTTTTTAGAATTATTTGTGTTGGTGCAGAGCTGGCGTTATTTAATGTGTTAGATTTATTGTATGTTTTATTGCCATAATCTATAAAAGACTGCGGTACCAATATTGCACCGCCAATACGGTCGCTAAAGCCAACAACATGTGCCATAAAAGTTTCATTGTGTTGTTCGCCACCGGCTTTTAGTCTTATAGCAAGAGCCTTTACGGACGACTCTGATAACTGTGGCAAATTTTGACTTGGAGCAAAAACATAATTATAAATATTTAAAAATTGCGTTGAGATTATAATAGGTAAATCGGTACTGCCGGGTTCCCATTTCCATTCTTCGGGTAGTTTATCTATAAATTTATCGGGTACGCTTTCTAACGGCATATCGGTAGCAAAGCCCAGACTGCCGCCCATCATAGCATATACAGGAAAACGGTTGGAACTGATTGTACCTAAATCTTCTACTTGAGGCACTTTTTTTAAAGCTTCAATTTCTGCATCTGCAAATATGGTCGCCCCTTGTTTCTTCATGGTTTCATTGGTAACTTTTTTACCTATTACCATAAATGTACTTCCCAAACTGTCATTATGGACTTTGCCAAATAACAATTCATGAAAATTCCACCAGATGAGTGTAGATATTAATAATAAAGTTGTGCCTACGCATAATGCAACTAATGCAGCCCATAGCCGGGAACTATGTCTTGTTTGCAGTAATAGTTTTATTAAAATATTCTTTTGCAATGTATCACTCATAAGTTTATTTTTTTAGTATAAGGGAAAAAATCATTCTCATCTAAATCAGCTAATAGCATACCTGCTTTATTTTCTGTTACCACTTCGGTAATTAAGGAAATAGCTTTTTGGGTATTTGCATGGTCTAAATGGCTAAAGGGTTCGTCCATAAGCAACCAAGCA
>CAIWXG010000276.1 GCA_903916555.1 uncultured Bacteroidota bacterium | reverse complement strand
TTGCTAAATAAGCTTTCATTACGGTTCTCGCCTCTATTTTCAGCGAAATTTTTATTTTCGTACGCCACTATTCTAAAATTTTATGAAAAAGATGTCGCAAATATAATTAAAGAATATTAACAAGCAAAAGATTTTGTGCCTTGCTAAGGTTTTATTTTAAATTAGTTTTTCATGCTGTAATTTAAGGTAAAAAATTACAATTATAGTTCCTATTTATTTTTTTTATCAATTAATATTGTTATCGATTTTGGTTCTGATAGCTGGCTTATTACGCCATTTACAGTAATTGCTTGCAACGTAAAATGATATATGGATGACTTAGGTAACTCATCTGTAATAAAATCATGTTTGTTTTTGCCTAATACATTTTCATCTGTAATAAGTTTATCATTCATATATAACCTAAATCCTTTTAAGTCTGTAATAACTTTATAAGTCCATTCCAGTTTAACTTTGTTTTTTAGTACAATAATTCTATCTACAATAGGTGTAGGTAATTCTATTGTAGGTATTTGTACTGTAACAGTATCACTGTTTCTGCTCTCAGAATTATTAAAGCCTACCGAAGTTAAATAAAATTTGTAATTCCTAAATAATGGTGGCTCTAATTTATATTCGTATTTTGTCCCTTTTACTGAATCGCATAATAAACTGAATTTATTGCTTAATTCATTAAATGTATATATCCTATAATAATTAGTAGCAGTATCTCCGTTTATAGTTGTATTCCAAGATATATTTATTTTTACGTTTTTATTTTCAATTACTGTATTTGCTTTTATTTCCTCAGGGGCAGGTGGTTCTCGCAAAGGAAAATAATTATATAATTTTTCATTGCCATCAATAATTGTTTTGTCTTTGTATATAGCATTAATTATTATGCGAACATAAGAAGTTGCAGGTGTTGCCGTTTTATCTATAAAACTGCGAACATTGGGTTCTAATAGGGTTGATACAACTTTATATCCTTCCGGAATAATATCTTTTGATACATAAAATCCTTTTATGTATTGTTCGTACTCTTTTGGGAAATTCCACGAAATTTTAAGCCCATCTTTAAAGTAATACCCTAAAGAGGTAATATCTACTATTGAAGTTTTTTTATATTCTTTTGGGTGTTCGTTAGGATAATAAGAATAAGATTTTATTATGCCTTCTATATCCAATATTGTTTCAGAACTAATACTATATCTAATTGGATAGTCACTATTAGCACTACTATCAAACCAGGTAAATTCGTTTGTATTTTTATTAAAGGGGATCATTACCGGGTCAACATTTAATCTTATTCCATCTCTATAAATATTAAATCCATCAATGTAATTTTCTTTCAATTTTATTGGGTCGGCTTCCCAAATAATTTGTATTCCTCTTTTTTTATAACTTGACTTTGCAGTAATATCACTTATTAAATTTAAATCTGGGATTTCACCATAATTCCATTTTGCTTTCGCAAGTAATATGTCTGTTCCTTGTATAAATAATCCATATTCATAATCAATTTTTTTATTTACAGTATGGTCTATATAGCCAAAACCACTCATTAAGGCAATGTCAAAATCACGAGACATTAAATTATATAGTTCAAAAATGTAATGATTATTTGTGTTTAAGTTTTGCAACATAACATTTTTATCAATTGCTACTAGTTTGCGTTCTGCTATATATTTTGATAATTGTGTTTTTATTCTTCCCGATTCATTTTTGTCGGACTCTACAATTGAAATATTTTTTTTTAACGATATTTCTGGCAAAATAGCCTCAGTATTTAATTTAAACCAATTTTGTTCTAATCCTGCTTTCCTTTTAATATCAAATCCGGTAATTTCTTTACTCCATGTTTTAAAAAACCAAATTAATTTTACGTTCTTACCATCCGGACTTTGTACTAATAAACTTACATTTTCATTCTGTGCTAAAATAGTATTATATTTTAACAAAAGTAAGCACAAAACAAATAGATGTTTTTTCATAATGCAATTATGTTTTTGTAATAGATTTTATTATACGCAATTATATTTTATTTTATCGTATAAATATGTATAGTATGCAAGATAGGTTAATTATAATTTTTTGGAGATAAATTTGTTTTTAAAATAAGAAATTCATTAGTGTTTAATATTTATAAATATATAATTAAAACATGATAATAAATAAATTACCAAAGATGAACTCTTAAATTATCCGGTAAAAACATTTTGTCATTTTCTTTAATGCCAAAAGCTTGATAAAAATCAGAAACATTCGGGAATGGTCCATTTACTCTGTTTTTAGCAGGTGCATGTACATTTGTAAGAATTTGTGCTGCAAGTCTTTCCGGTCTTTCTTGCATTAACCAACCAAGCGAGTAACCCATAAAAAAGCGTTGTAATGGCGACATGCCGCTAATTTTTTCGCCTTTTTTATAAGTTTCCGTTTGTTTAAATGCATCAAGCCCAATTAAAATACCACCTAAATCTGCCAAGTTTTCTCCTAATGTAGCTTTTCCATTTATATGCATTGTATCAATAGGTACCATTTTGTTAAATTGTTCAACTAATTTCTGAGAGCGAATAGCAAATTGGGCAGAATCAGTAGCAGACCACCAGCAATTTAAATTACCTTTTTCATCATACTGCCTGCCTTGGTCGTCGAAGCCATGTGTAATTTCATGGCCAATTGTAGATGCAGCCGTGTAGCCATATACCAAAGCATCATCTAATTCTTCATCACTATACCCCGGAACTGTCATTTGTGCTGCCGGCAATACAATTTCATTATTAGACGGGTTGTAATATGCATTGTATGTCTGTGGTGTCATATCCCATTCTTCTCTATCCACTGGTTTGCCTAATTTATTTAACTGATAAGTATTCCACCATTCATTTGCTCTCAAAATATTTAATACATAATCTCCTTTATCTATTTTTAAGGTAGAGAAATCTTTCCATTTTTCAGGATAACCTACTTTTTTCTTAATAGACATAAGCTTATGTATTGCTTTTTGTTTGGTACTATCTGTCATCCAATCCAGTTTTTCCATACGTGCTTTATAGGCTAATTGCACATTTTCAACCATTTTTTCATATCGTTGTTTAGCTTCAGGCTTAAAATACTGTTTTACAAATAGTTGTCCCAAAGCATCGCCGATTGTTTTCTCTTCCGCATCAAGTACTCTACGCCAGCGAGGATGTTGTTCTTTTGCTCCATTCATTGTTTTGGCGTAGAAATCAAAATTAGTTTCAGATAAATGTTTATTTAAATAAGGTGCAAAAGTGGTAATTAAATGAAACGTAAGATAATCTTTTAATGTTTCTATATCTGTTTTTATAATTATACTATTTAATGTTTCAAAAAATTCTGGCTGCCCTACTACAACACTATCTATATGTGTTACGCCTATTTTTTTTAATACTTCTTCAAAATCAATATTTGCATATTTTTTATTTAGTTCCGTTAGTGCCATTTTATTATAATTGGCATAAGGGTCTCTTAGATCTTCTAATTTGCGATGCTTTACAGCCATTTCGGTTTCTAAAGCAAAAATAGTAGCAGCTTTTTTATCGGCATTTGTTGCATCAATACCAATTATTTGAAATATTTTAGAAATAAACTTCGGATACTCATTTCTTATTTTTACGGTTCTTTCATCTGTATCAAAATAATAATTGCGTATTGGCATGCCTAATCCGCCTTGTCCTAACATATAAGCCATAAGGTCGCTTTTCTTTTGATCTTGCCCGGCACCTTCATCAAAAAAAACATTGCAGCCATAAGTATGCATGTGAGCTACCTGTAACATTAATTCTTTTGTGTTTTTTATGTCAGTAATTAATTTCATTTCTGATTCGAGCGGCTGTATGCCTTTTTTCTCAATCGTATTTGTATCCATAGCACTAAACCAAAAATCGCCTATTTGCTGCCCCGAACCTGTTTTTTCTTCCTTTTTTACAGCATCTTCATTTATTTTTAATAAGCGTGTATAAAGTTCTTTTTGTACAAGGTTACCAATTCCCCAAACAGTCTCGTCATTGGGTATTGGGTTTTTACTAATCCATCCCCCATTTGCATATTCAAAAAAATCATCATTGGGCTTTTTTGCAGTATCCATGTTTGTTTGTAAAATATCCTGCTTTACAACAGTTTGACTACAAGAAGTGAATAAACCTATAACCAAAGCAAAATTTAATATTTTTTTATACATATTTTAATGAAATTATAATGCAAAAGTAATTTCTTTTTACACTTTATTCTTAAAACAATTATACTTTCGGGTATTCACATACATGGTATTAAATTGAATTTTTATGGTTTTAAGCCATTCCCGGTATCTGCTTTTTTATCAAGCAATTTCTTTTTCTGATTTTCTAATAATCGTTCGGAGTAGGTATTACTCTTAAAAAAATCTACTAAGTTGTCAAAAGACTTTCGCCAAGAAATACCAACACCATTACGCACAATATCACGGTCTAATGTTACGTCATAATCACTAGTTCTAAAACAATTAAGCCTTAACCTGCTTGCTTCGCTAATTTGATATTGTATTCTAAAATCGCCGGTAATATTAAATGCCGACGATGTATTTGTACCTACAGGATTACCCCAATCCGATTTACTGCCTAATTCTACTGTCAGCCTATCATCAAAATAGTTTTTGCTTACCATTACAGATGCCGTACTTCTATTTATAGCTAATGCTTGGTCGCTAAAATTATAGTTTTGATAGTTTACTGCAATATTTACTTTACGCTCGCCAATAATGTTTTTTACAATATTGGTTAGTCCGCTTGATGCTGTGCCTGAAATAAGTTGGCTCACATTGTTTATTACACCGTTTTTAGCCATTGTTCCTCCTATTCCTTCCGGAGGAATAAATGTATTGATTAATAAAAGAGATGCAACCTGGTCAAATTTTTGCCTATCGTCCAGATTTAATTGCATTAATTTAAAATAGGCCGGATTGCTTGATAAATGTTTATCAGGAACATCCAAATCAAAAGTTAAATTGGGATTAGCCAAATAACCCTTCATGTGCATTAATACATTTACAGAGGTAATTGCTTTCGCATCGTCAAGCTCACTGGAACCGGCTAAAGGACTTTTTTCAGCATCTGTTAATAGGTCTGAAAGCCGGGCTCGTACCGGATAAATTGCATTTACATCTAAACTTGTTTCAGAAAACGGACCATTAAAAGTTATTACACTTCCGGCTTTTAAAATGAATTGTTTCTTGTAACCAAACAACTGTTTTAAATAGAAAGAATACAAACCATCATCTATATTGTATTTTCCTGTAATACGCATATCATTGTTTGCAGGCATACTTAAATGAATATTTCCTTCACCTCTAGCATCTATGGCATCGCCAGTACTGGGGTCAAGTAAAATAGTCATATCACATAAATTATTTAAATTGGCATCAATATCAAGATTTAATTTACTTTGATTAATCTTCATCAATTTATTTTGATTATTTTGATTATTTTCTAGTGTTTTGAATGTTACATAATTGTAACTAGTTGCATCAGCTGTTGAAATAACAGGAATTACAATATGTGATCTTGCTGCCGGCACAGCATTATATGCATTTAAATAAACATTATTAAAATACCCTGTAACCGTAAATGAATCTGCTCCCGCAATTAAATTGCCATAAAAATAGCTATCATCGTTTCTTGCTAATTTCATTACCTCAAATTTCTTCGATTTTAATTTTATATGCATTTGCATATCTTTAAACAAATCATGAGAAAAATAGCCTGTAAGTGCTGCTGTATTGCCATAACTATCATAAATAGTAGTATTTCCAAAGTTGATATTATTATTGTTAAGATGTACTTTAGCTGTAGGAATACTATAACTACAGCCCATATAGTCTAAATGTACACCGCAATCGCTAACTATAAGATTACCATCTATTTTAGGCTCATAAGACTTACCACTAAAATTAATTACTCCATTTAAATTACCTGTTACTTTACTAAATATGCCGGTAAGAAATGGAGTTGACCAATCTAAAGGGGCATTATTAAATGTGATTTTACCATCTAAATTCTGATTCGTATAATTATCAAATGATATACTTCCAGATGCTACAACAGAAGAATTATCTCTATAAATACCTGTTTGAGGGTCAAGCGTTATTAATTTCTTAAACCCATTATAATCGCCAATTAAATTTATTTTTCCTATCTGCTCCGTCCCTAATTTTATGTCTGTACCTATTATGTTTGTAATTACAGAAAATTCCTTCAAAGGATTAATAATTTTTACCGTACCATTTACCTTACCATCCGGTTGATAAATCCCCATGCCTGCCCAAGTACCCAACTGTCCAAAGTTTAAATTTTCTGTATTTATTACAATAGCATGGTCAATACCCATTTGTTGCGATGAAACTGTAATTTTTTGTATGCCTGAGCTAACTTTTAGTCCATTAACATCTAAAAAATTTCCGCAATAAGTAGCTTTGCATCCTTCTGCAATTTCCCATTTTATTTGATTCAAATAAAATTCGGAGGGAAATAAAATTAATAGCAACGAGTCTTTACGGGCTGTTATTTGCCCATTTAAAACTATGGAGATAGAGGAGTCGGGCGTTGTTGTACCAATATTAAACCTTAATGAATCGTTGCTCAATGTAGTCGTAATACCTAAAGTTCCATTAAGGGTACTGTCGCCAATAGCTACATACTCTATAGTAGTATTTAGTCCAAGTAAATTTAAATTGCCCTGACCGGCAATTGTAATTTTACCCATGTGGAAATTGCCAAATGTAGCATTGGGAATATAGGCATTCAAGGTAAGTTTTTGTGAATTGGTATTAAAGGAACCACTAATGTTAGAGTTGTTAAAACCTCTTATTTTATCGAATGAAAGAAACAAAAAACTATCTATTTTCCTAGTCTTAATAGAAAACTCTAAATTTTGGTCGGGAGAAACACTGTTGGGTTGCTTTATATAATTAGGTATGTAGCCCGAAAAATAATACTGAAAAGATTCAGGCAACTTACTTAATAGGTAATTACCTGTAATAATAGCATCTATATCATTACTATGTATTGTGAGTGTTTTTTTATTATTACTGTTTTTAGATAACAAACAAACAGAATCTAAGGCTAATCGCTGATTATTTCTTTGCAACTTTATTTTACTCAAATTTGCATAGCCTGCAAAATCATCAATATTGCTTCCTTCGCAATTTAAATCAAAATTAGCAGCTCCGGTTACGGTGTCTTTTAATAAATTTATAGCATTAAAATTGCAATTTTGTAAATATGCTTTTGCATTTACACGTATTTTTTGCTGGCTATAATCTATACCGCCATTAAATACCATTGATAAATTAGGGTCTTCTATAGATAATTTACCATTAAATTGTTTGTTAGACAATAAACCTTGTGTTGTAATATTTTGAAATCCGTACCCATTAAAAGTAAATAAACTAATTTTACCATCGGTATTTATTTGTGCTTTAGATACATTAAAAGAATTACCTTCAATATTCTCATTCAATGTTATTTCTCCAAAATTATCTTGTCTTAAAAATGTACCTATGTTTAGTTTTTCTGCTATAACTATACCTGAATAAATAGCAGAATCGCCTGAAAAATTAGGTATTTTCATTTTTATATCTGTTGCTAAAGCACCTAAATTTGTAGAAAATACGCCTACAACCCAAAAACTATCTATATAACCTTCGTAATTACCTTTAAATGTAGCATCAGTAAGTTTTTCAAATGCAGCATTGGGGTTGTTTATTAATGATGGGAAATATTTAAATATACCATTGCCATTTGTATTTATTTCACCATTACTATAGTAAATTTTAGTATTTGCAATATCCGGTAAGCCCACCATTGCTAATTTACCTTTTAATTTTGTAATACCGTCTGTTAAATTGGCAATGTTACCGCTAAGGCTATCTACAGTGCCGGTTCCATTGCCAGTTACATGTAATACACCAACAGGTAAGATTTTTACAGGTGGTGCGAAGTAGGCAATATCTTTCATATCTACCATTGCATCTTTTACATTTCCTACCATTTTTACCTTATGATTAAAATCTAGAAAATCGGGAAATGATTTATAATGCATTGCAAAATAATCTTTTATTATACTATTGTTTGTTTCTATATATAAATTTTTGCATATAGATGCAACTGTAGAAACAGAAATATTACTTCGCATTTCCTTAATAATTATTCCCGACCGTTCTTCGGCATACAGTTGCTCCATTTTACCAAACACAGTATCTCCTTTAATTTGTGTATTTGCAATCTGCATTGAAATGTTTTTAATAACTATATGTTCATAATTAAACTCACCCGGTTTTGGTAGACTATCGTTAAAATGCAAACAAAAATAAAAATTATTTATGTTTATTTTTTTTGAATTTATTTTCCAAAGCAATGGATTGAATACTTGATATGTTTGCCTGCTTAATACATTAGAATCAATAAGACCGTCTGGTTCGGAAACATAATATTTACTTCTTTTGTAAAATTTTAGTTTAATTGCACCATTTTTAGCTGTAATATCAGATATGTCAAGTTGTTTATTTTTAATATCTAATTCGCTTGCCAACAACGAAAACTTGCCTATATCATAATCCATATCAAATCCAAACCACTTATCATCAATATGCAGACGCACATTATTTAATGCTATATCATTGAGATTAATATCAAATGGTTTATTTTTATTAGTTGTACTGTCATTTTTGCCATTATTTAGTGCATCTAAAATAAATTCATAATTCCAATTATTGTTTTGTTCCTTACGGTATAAATGTATATATGCATCGGTAAGACCTATATAACGCAACACAGGTTTATCTTTAAAAATAAACCAATCTGTAATTTTTATTTGTATTTCCCCGGCATATAACAAAGTATCTTTTGATTTATCTTCTACATAAACACCCTGTATTAATAAATGATTTAAAAAGTCTAATCTTACATGTGTTACAGAAACTTTAGTATCAAACTTTTTCGATAAATTATCCGCTGCAATATGTGTAAGAAAATTTTGTATAGTAGTACTATTTATTAAAATACATATAGTTGCAATAAATAATATTATTGTAATTATAGTATTACGCAATATTTTTAGTAGCCTTTTCAGTAAATGGAGGTTTATTTTAATTTACTGCAAAAATAAAGCCGAAAAGTTTAATATTTAGGAAAAGCTTGTTAAACATTGCATTCTGTAAGGAAAATAATAAAAACAAACTCCTATATAGGTATTATTTATTATTTATAACCAATAAAACGACTAAATTCTATGTTTCAAACATGAAAATAAAGTTCTGTAAAATTATTAATTATATTTTTGCTATAGCTAATAATACATACTTGAAGCCAATAAGATTTTTTTTAAATACTAACGAGTCTCTTAAACAACCTGTATTTCGTAAATACTTAATATATAGGTTTGCCCTTATTTTGGCTCTTAATATGCAATCTACTATTATTAGCTATTTTGTATATAAAATTACCAAAGATAAATTGGCATTAGGTATGCTAGGGCTTTGGGAGGTAATACCGGCTATAGGTTGCTCCTTATTTTCAGGTCATTTTGTAGATATTAACGAAAAAAAAGGATTACTCGTGAAATGTATGATTGGTTATTTATTGCTGTCTTTGTTTTTTATTTTTCTATCTTATCCATCAGTTGTAAATAATTGGAATGTACATTATATAGTTTGGCTTATCTATTTTGGTATTTTTATTGGTGGTGCTTTAAGAGCATTTATTAGCCCGGCTTCGTTTGCACTTATGGGTATGTTAGTGCCAAGAAGTTTATATACAAATGCCACAACATGGAGTAGCACTGCCTGGCAGACAGGTGCAGTTGTAGGTCCATTGTTAGGCGGATTTATGATTGCCATAACCGGCTTTAATATAAGCCTTAGCAGCGTTTTTATAATTGAACTTTTAGCTTTGATTGCTATATTTCTAATTCCCAAACAGGCAATATTAAAACAAGTTAAAGAGCCTATTCTAAAAAGCCTTGGTGAAGGTTTGAAATTTGTTTTTAAAACACAACTCGTATTAGCGGCTTTAACACTCGACATGTTTGCTGTATTATTTGGTGGTGCAGTAGCTTTGCTGCCCGTTTATGCCGATGATATTCTAAAAGTAGGCGAATTAGGTTTTGGGTGGCTACGTGCAGCACCTGCAATAGGCTCTGTGTTTACTCTGCTTATGCTCTCATTCATTCCGTTAAAGAAAAATCCCGGACTAAAATTATTTCTCTGTTTTGCCGGTTTTGGTATTACTACAATCCTATTTGGTTATTGCGATGTGTTAGGTGGTACACAAGTATTGGCAACAATCTGCGGATTAAAAATTTCTTACGGGTTTATAATAGCACTTACAATGTTACTTGCCGGTGGTATGCTGGATGCTATAAGTGTTGTAGTAAGAGGTGTAATATTACAAACCTATACGCCCGATAAAATGCGGGGTAGGGTAGCTGCAGTAAACACAATGTTTATAAGCTCGTCTAACGAGTTGGGAGCTATGGAAAGCGGTATTACAGCCAAATGGATGGGTACGCAAACAGCCGTTGTGTTTGGTGGTATTATGACCCTTGTTGTGGTTGGTATTACCTGGTTTATGGCTCCCAAACTAAGAAAATTTAAATTGGAAGATGAGAAAGAGAGTTTGTAATGTGGAATGCAAAATTTTGAAAATACAATTGTAGTTCAAGTAAAATAAAGATTTTTGTCATTTAGTTAATTCCTTTAATTCTGATGTAAAGCCGGGAATCAGGAAGTAAGAAGAAACCGTTCTGCAGATGTAATCAAAGAACTGAAATTTAATGAAAAAGTATATAGCTAAGAATTTCAGTACTTTAATTTAGATTTGTCAAGTAATTGCCTTCGAAGAAGGAGTTTCATTCTTACTTCCGGATTCCCTGCGGAAAATCAGGAAGAACGGGTATAATGCGCCCTGCCAGCCTTGTGCACGGAAGTTTCCATCTATAAAACGCTGTACTTTATTGATAGCCATTTGCGGAAACTGATCGCGGGCATAGGTGTTTAATTCTTTGGTTTGCAGGTTGAGGTTGTCTATGAATTGTTGTGGTGTCATAAAATGTTGTATATTTGTGTAAGAATTAAGCCGTTTTACGAAAGTGGGTCGAAAAAGCTCAGCGATTAGTAATACGCTTAATTTTTACGGTAAAGCAGGATTCCTTTTCTGTCGCCATCAACTGAATCAATATTTAATTTTCCTTTCCTCATGTATTGAAATAAGGTTTTCACTTGGTTATTGATGACAACGATGGTTTGCGGGTAATCGTTGTAATATTTGATGTATTTGTTACTCGGGATGCCATTTTCGGTAACCAGCCATATTTCGTCAGGATGCGTGAATATGTCTTTCATATTCGGGATAAATTGCCATCTGTTTTCCTCTTTTTTTATTACAGCCAAATGGATGGGTACACAAACAGCCGTTGTGTTTGGTGGTATTATGACCCTTGTTGTGGTTGGTATTACCTGGTTTATGGCTCCCAAACTAAGAAAATTTAAATTGGAAGATGAG
>CAIWXG010000275.1 GCA_903916555.1 uncultured Bacteroidota bacterium | reverse complement strand
CAATGGTCTATCAAAATCAGTAATAGTAAGCGTTTCTTTTAGTGCTTTTGCATGTCTAATCAGTACCAATACTCGTTGCATAAATGATATTAAGAGAGGAGGCGCAAGTTATTACCTTAAATGCAATTACTTACTAATTTTGGTAAGAAAAGTCTGTTAAAAAATGTAATCCCAATATAGAATAGTATATTGGGATTATATAATATACAAATAATATTAGTTGGCATATTCACTCATAAATTTAATTCGCATCATTTTTAAATGCTCTATGCTCACATTCCTATCTCTAAATTCTTCAATAGCATTATCTATATTATCATCATCTGCATTTCTAAAATAATCAAATATGTCTTCTTGCTCATATTCATCTAATTCTTGCTCTAAACAATAATCTAAATTCAATCTTGTTCCACTGGCAACAATGGTTTCCATTTCAATTAATAAATCCTGAATTGTTAAACCTTTATTACGTGCAATTGTTTCAAGTGGTATTTTTTTATCAATATTTTGTATTATAAAAACCTTCATACCGCTCTTGTTTACTACACTTTTCATTACAAAATCATCGGGTTTCACAATTTCATTTTCATCAACATATTTTGCAATTAGGTCCACAAATTTTTTACCGTATCTTAAAG
Organism: uncultured Bacteroidota bacterium; assembly: GCA_903916555.1. Lineage (GTDB taxonomy): Bacteria > Bacteroidota > Bacteroidia > Chitinophagales > Chitinophagaceae > CAIYTT01. The sequence goes on along the minus strand of CAIWXG010000275.1, from coordinate 1,975 downwards.
TTTTACCTTTACTTACACCCGATATTTTTTCTAATTCTTCTAATGTAGTTGGATAATTCGTTGCCATATCCACTAATGAGTTCTCAAGAAAAATAACAAAAGGTGGTAAGTTTTTTTCTCGAGCTATTGTTTTTCGCAAATCTTTCAATATCTCGAATAATACAGGGTCGGTAGTTGCAGGTACTGCACTGCCACCCATTATTTCATCATCATCGCCAATGGCATCAGTATATTGATGATTTAAGGATACTAATATAGAAAATGGCTTTTTAAGGAATTTTAACCCTTTTTCAGTTAATTTAAGTAGTCCATATTCTTCAATATCTTTTCTTATCAACCCTTCAAGCATCATTTGCCTGATAAGTGAATTCCAAAAATTATCGTCCATTTCCATAATCAAACCAGAACCAAAACTCTTTAGTTTGTCATGACGGAACGTTTGTATTAATGGATTTGCCTTTCCGAATATTACATTAACAACATAATCTATGCCGAAACGCTCATCTAATTCTATAATCGTATCAAGTGTAATTTTTACGCTGTCTTTAACTTCTAATTTTTCCTTCGGATTTATACAATTATCGCAACAGCCACAATTGTCTTGCTTATATGTTTCTCCAAAATAATGCAATAATAATCTTCTTCTACATACCCCACTTTCCACATAAGCTACAGTTTCAGATATTAATTGAGCCCCCATTTCTCTTTCACTTAATGGTTTGTCTCGCATTAAATGTTCTAATTTCTGTACGTCTTTATAAGAATAATACAAAAGACATTTGCCCTCTAAACCATCTCTGCCACCTCTACCGGTTTCTTGGTAGTAGTTTTCTAAAGACTTTGGCATATTATAATGTATTACAAAACGTACGTCAGGCTTATCAATTCCCATTCCAAATGCAATAGTAGCTACTATTACATCAACTTTTTCCATTAAAAACATATCCTGCCTCTGCGACCTCAATGGGGCTTCTAAGCCTGCATGATAAGCAACTGCGGTAATACCGTTTGCTTGCAACGTATTTGCAAGTTCTTCGGTTGTTTTACGGTTTAGAGTATATATAATACCGCTTTTTCCCTTCATGGATGTAATAAACTTTACCATGTGTTTTAAGGTCTGTTCCTTACTTGTTTTAGGAACAATTTCATAAAATAAATTGGCACGGTTAAAGGAATCAATAAATATATTTGGTGATTGTAGATTCAGATTTTTTACAATATCATCTTGTACTTTTGGTGTTGCTGTTGCTGTAAGTGCTATAATAGGAAGTTTTTTATCTATCATATCTATCATATCTCGCAACTTCCTATATTCCGGTCTAAAATCATGTCCCCATTCCGAAATACAATGTGCCTCATCTACTGCTATAAAAGATATATTTAAATCTGAAAAAAAAGATATGTTTTCCTGTTTTGTTAAGGTTTCAGGGGCAACATATAGCATTTTAGTACGACCATCAGTGAGGTCGCTTTTTACTTTTTTTTGTTGTGCTTTACTTAAAGTAGAATTTAAAAAATGGGCAATATTGTCTCTACTGCTATAACTTCTTATCAAATCTACTTGATTTTTCATCAATGCAATTAATGGAGAAACGACTATTGCTACACCTTCGCTTAATAATGCCGGTAATTGATAACACAAAGACTTTCCGCCACCGGTTGGCATAATAACAAAAGTATCGGTGCCTGACAAAATACTTTTAATAATCTTTTCTTGCTCTCCTTTAAATGTCTCGAAACCAAAATAATGAAGAAGTTCTTTTTTAATATTTAATTTCGGATTGGTAATTGTTTCCATACTTGTATTTTTAACTTATAATAACTAATCTGCCTCACATCTCTTTTTAGTAAAAGGGCGAATTTTAAAATGAATGCGAATTTACGGAAGTTAAGGTAAGAAAAACTTTATTATTGACCAAAATATTATTTAAAACTGTTAAAATATGATTATTTATTATTAATATTAATTATAAAT
>CAIWXG010000274.1 GCA_903916555.1 uncultured Bacteroidota bacterium | reverse complement strand
TTTTTCATGATGTATTTAAAAAATAAAAATTAATAGATACAATGCAAAAAAATTCGGGGTACAGTATGTTAGGCTCATCTGTTTGTGACTCCCTAAGAGTAAAAAAATAGTCAAGCGAAGGTGAACTTGACTAATCAAGTGATTTGCAGGTGAAAACACCTGCAAAGGCGAAAAATGCCATTGATAATCAATTAGTTAAGTCGATTATGTGGTTTTAACTGCAAAATTTGGGTTTACATATTTTCCTATTCTGCTATCCCATATAGTCCATAATAAAGAATTGTTTTATTATCATTTAAAAAAAACATATAAATGGTATGCGAACCTTCAATTTTTTTATGTGATTGAATAATTTGTTTTTCATTAAAATGGCTCAGTATGTTACATAATTCATCAGATTTACATGTAATGTTTTTATATGCAAAATTTGAATCAAAATAATTTTTCAATTCATTATAACTATTACTGGTAAACTGTAGAGAACATGCAGAAATATAATGTCCATGGTGATCCGGAAAACTTGAATCCTTATATAATACTTTGCCATCCTTTGGGAAATCTATATGCAGGTCTTGTGTAAACTCATCTTTATAAAAATCAACACTGGGATAGATGGAGTCATAAATTATATACACAATAAATACAATAATTGATATAAATATGGCGGCAACCAAATATGCATTTTTTGTATTACCTCTTCTTTTAAAATATAGTATGCATTTGATAATCAAATAAAGAATAATAAATAATAGGAACAGTACTGTCAAAATAATAATCAATAAAAATATCATATACTTATATATAGTGCTGTCTGAATTGAATTTACCTCCTAACATCTACTGACTTTCAATTCTACATCCAGGAAGTATGAATAAAACCGCTCGAACGTATTCAGAACTAAAGCTAAATGATAGAGACTAAGCTAAAGAAATAACAAAAATATACAATAAAACAAAATAAAGTACACTTATCTACTAAAAAACGACTAATTTGCAAAAATATATTATCACCTTTCTAAATGAAACTATTTTCTGCTGAGCAAATAAGAGCTTGCGATTTAGCAACAATAAATAACACGAAAATAAGTGCCATAGACCTTATGGAACGTGCAGCTACCGCTTGTGTAAATTGGCTGCTTGCAAATTTCAATACTAGTTCTGTGTTTGCCGTTATATGTGGTTCTGGTAATAATGGTGGAGATGGGCTTGCAATAACACGACTCTTGCATAAAAAAAATTATAACGTAAAGGCATTTGTCTTAAATACAGGCAAAGAAAAATCTATATGTTGTGAACTAAATTTAAAAAAATTGCAAGATTTAGATACCGGTTTGTTTACAATATTGGAGTCAAATACGTTTATTGAAGACTTACCCGAAGATATTGTAATAATTGATGCTATTTTAGGTACAGGACTTAATAGAATTGTAGAAGGCTGGACAGGAGAATTTATAGAACATTTAAACCTATTACCTAATAGAAAAATTGCAATTGACTTACCAAGCGGACTATTTGCCGACTATTTTGC
>CAIWXG010000273.1 GCA_903916555.1 uncultured Bacteroidota bacterium | reverse complement strand
CACATAGAAAAAGATATACAAATTGTTTAAACATAAAATAAAAAATGAATATGGAACAGGATATTATTATTGATGTTACGAAAATTGAGCCGAGGCTAAAACACCCATCAATCTTTAAGGCTTTTGATTATTTAGATGATGGTGTAGCAGTAATAATACATAACGACCATGACCCTAAGCCACTCTATTACCAGTTGTTAGGTGAACGAGGAAATACGTTTTCTTGGGCATATTTAGAAAATGGACCTGAACTATGGAGGGTAGAAATAAGAAAAAACATATCTACTCATAAAATAGAAACCATAGGCGATATAGCTGCAAAAGATTTGCGTAAAGCAGAAGTATTTAAAAAATACGGATTAGATTTTTGTTGTGGAGGTAAAAAAACATTAGAAGACTCTTGTAAAGAAAAAGGTTTAGATGTTTTACAGGTTAAAGCTGAATTGGAAGATACAGTTAAAATTAATACTTTAATACATCAACACAATTATAATTCTTGGAATCTTACCTTTCTAATAGACTATATTGTAAATGTACACCATGCTTATGTTAAAAATAATATACCTATTATTGAAGATTTATGTGCTAAAGTTACAGAGCATCATGGCAAACAACATCCTGAATTACTACAAATAAATGCATTAGTAGAATTGTTATTCAGTGAAATTAAAACACATTTAAATAAAGAAGAAAAAATACTATTCCCTTATATAAAACAATTAGAGCTAAGTAATTTATCAGGTTCAAACGTGCATCTGGGTTTCTGTTCGGTATTGCAACCTATTTCATTTATGGAAAAGGACCATGAAGTTGTTGGCAAATTAGGTGCTGAAATTAAAGAATTATCTAAAGACTATACTCTTCCTGCTGATGCTTGTAATAGTTATTATTTACTCTATAAAAAGCTGGAAGAATTTGAAAATGACCTCCATTTGCATATACACTTAGAAAATAATATATTGTTTCCAAAAGCTATTGAATTAGAAAAATATTGAATGTTTTAAGTAGTATTGGTTTAATGAAAATGGCTTGCATTATAATATTGCAAGCCATTTTTATTATATATATATATATTATTCCACAGGCTTTAATTTCGCTGTAAAATGTCTTAGCATGGGCGATTCTTCAATTATTTGCATTCCTTTAATGCCATTTCGTCTTTCAAAAACGTCTATAATAACCTCAGCTACATAATCTATATGGCTTTGTGTATATACGCGTCTTGGTATAGCTAAACGCACTAATTCTAACTGTGCAGGTATTAGGTTATGATTTTCATCGTACTTACCAAACATCAGAGAGCCAATTTCTACACTGCGAATACCGCCTTCTATATATAATGCGCCAACAAAAGCTTGCCCCGGATATTGGTTTACCGGTATATGCGGAAGGAACTGTTTAGCATCAATATATACAGCATGCCCGCCAGCCGGTTGCATTACAGGTACTCCTGCAGCTATAAGTTTATTAGTTAAATACTCAATACTTCTAATTCTGTATTGTAAATAGTGTTCGTCCAAAACTTCGTTTAAGCCAATGGCAATAGCTTCTAAATCTCTACCGGCCAAGCCTCCATACGTAGGGAAACCTTCTGTTATTACTAACAGATTTCTACAATTTACAGCAAGCTCTTCATTACGCATAGCTAAGAAACCACCTATATTGGCAAAAGCATCTTTTTTGGCACTCATAGTGCAACCGTCAGCATAAGAGAACATTTCAGCAGCAATTTCCCTAACTGTTTTATTTTCATAACCGGCTTCTCTTAATTTTATAAAATAACAATTTTCAGCATACCTACATGCATCAATAAAAAGAGGAATATTATGTTCGGTACATATTTGCCTTACATCTCTTATATTTTTCATGCTTACAGGCTGCCCACCACCCGAGTTATTCGTAACCGTAATTAATACAAGGGGTATATTACTCGCACCTATTTCAAGAATATGTTTTTTAAGTAAATCAATATCTAAATTACCTTTAAACGGTGCAGATACGGTAGGTAGCTTTCCTTCTTCACATAAACAATCAATACCTTCAGCACCGGCAAATTCTATATTTGCTCTGGTAGTATCAAATAAAGTATTACTTAAAAAATACTTTCCTTTACAGCCTAAAATACTGAATAATATTTTCTCTGACGCCCTGCCCTGATGTGTGGGTATAACAATAGGCAACCCTGTAATATCTTGTATTGCTTTTTCGAAACGGAAAAAGCTTGGGCTTCCTGCATACGATTCATCACCTTGCATTATGCCTGCCCATTGATTACTGCTCATGGCACTCGTACCACTATCGGTTAAAAGGTCTATAAGTACATCGTTAGAATGTATAAGAAAAGGATTATAAAATGCTTTTTCTAATATAATTTCTCTTTCTTCTTTTGTATTAAAATAAATAGGCTCAACAGATTTAATCCGGAAAGGTTCTATGATTGTTTTCATAAAATAAATTGTTTTTTTATAAGAATTGAATAAATAATAATTGGATTTTAAATGCGATCCTCTTGGGAGCATTTAATTGTAAAAGCAGGAAAAACTAAGAAGGTCTGTTAATAATATTTTTCCAAAGATTCATAATGCAAAGGTATATTAAGGTAAAATGACTAAAAATGATTTTAGTCATTTTTAGTCTTTTTATAAACACGGACATATATTAATGAAAATATTATGCATTAATCATGGTCAATCATAAATTTCTTTCTGCGCCTGTATTTAAGATAGTCGTTACCTTTTTTTGCAAACCAAGCGGTTGCAGTACCTATTATTGCACCGGCAGCAACGTCAGACGGGTAATGCATGCCTAAGTACATTCTGGAATAGCCAACCGAACAAGCCCATAAATAAGATGGAATTATTACATACCATTTCGGGTAGCACATACTTAAAGAAGTTGCAGTATTAAAAGCAAATGACGTATGACCGGAAGGGAATGTAGGGTCTGTATTCCATTGGTAAGGGTTTAAATTAGTGTAAGTAATATATGGTCTGTCTTTGTTTAGTGTGTATTTAAAGCCTTCGGTAGCTAAAAAATTTAAGCCTAAGCCTGCTATTGTTTGTATTCCTTTTTCGAAAGTGATATTATCGTGTTTTACATAACCCACAATAATTTCAGTAATAGGAGCGGCGGCGGCAAAAGGATAAACAGAATTTGTTGTAGCAATCATTATACCTTCTGTACCTTTTGTTCTTTTATTAAAGTTGCGTAGAAGTTGTATATCTGCATTTTGAGCAAAACACATAGTATCTGTTAAAAACGAAAAAACAGTTAGACAGATTATAAAAAAAATATTTGAGGTATATGTTTTCATTAATTGAATTCAAAATTACAAATAAATAATAATAAACAAATTTCTAAATTAAAACTAAAACTTTTATTGTAGATATTTAGGATTTACTGATAATAAATAATACATTACTTCCCTCTGCCTTGAAAAATGACAGTAAAGGTATATAAAATTATTTTGACATCAAGTGCTAAAGAGCAATTTTCTATATATAACAAGTCATATTTCATTCTCTCTATCATTTCATCTACATTTTCGGCATATCCAAATTGCACCATACCCCAAGAAGTGAGTCCCGGCTTTACTTTATGCAAATATTTGTAATGTGGATTTTTGTTACTAATAATATCTATGTAGTGTTTTCTTTCCGGACGAGGACCAACGAGAGACATATCGCCAATAATTATATTAAAGAATTGCGGTAATTCATCAATTCTCCATTTACGCATAAATCTACCCCATTTTGTAATTCTTGGGTCTAATTTACTAGATAATGCCGGCCCTGATTGTTCGGAATCAACATACATTGATCTAAATTTATATATATTAAAGGGTTTACCATATAAACCAATTCTTTCTTGTTTATAAAATATGGCACCTTTTGATGATAATTTAACCAGTATAGCATTTAAAAGTAGAAATGGCAATAGTAGTAATAACGATATTATGGAGAATGTAACATCAATTATACGTTTACAAACTCTTTGCCAATCCGGCATTAATTCAGGGTGTATATGTATAAGAATGGCATCGTAAACATTACTTGTTTTTACTGAGCCGGAAAGAATATCATAATAATCGGGCAATACCTTTACAACTACCGGTCGGTAGCATAGCCTGGTTAATATGTTTTCGAGTAAATGATGTTCGGCAGAATCTACTGCAACAATAACTTCTTCAATATCATATTTATCAATAATTTCTTCCAATTGAGATAAATGACCTAACTGAGGTAAAAACTTTGACATACCATTACTTGATTCTTTATTAGAATATATAAAACCTAAAAATAGATTACCCAAAACCTTCGGGTTATCTAATACTTGCTGATATATATCAATTGCTTTTTGATTCCCCCCTATTATAAGGGTATTAAAGCCTACTATATGTTTAATAAGGTTTAATTTTACTATATATAAAATAAACAATCTTAAAATAAGTATTATTGTAGTTTGTATAAATAAGTAATTAGTTGCTGCTCTTATAAAATAAGAATAATCTCTGGTATCGTTAGCAAAAACAAAGATTGATACAATTATACAACCTAATATACAGGATATTAAAGTACGGTTAATTTCATTTAAGCGAGATTTACGATATAAATCAAAATAGGTACCTGATACCCAAAAGGCGAATAACCAACTGAATGGTATAATAATTAGTGTATTTATATAATCTCTAAGATTGAAAATAGGAAGTATTTCCGAGTAACTTAATTTAGTTAATAGATGTTGTCTATGAATCCAAAATAAGAACCAAGCCAAAGAAGAACCAAGATAATCAAGCAAGATTAATTGCCTAACAGCTTTTTTTTTCAATGGGTTTAATATCATAAGTTATATTAAAAAGTAATAAGTTGAACATTTGCTATTAACATAGTCCCTGTTTTAATTCCTTTCGGCATTAATGAGGTATCATAATTAGCCTTAATATACATATTATAAGAAGTACCTTGATATTGTGCATTAAAATCCGCAACACTCAAATAAAAATGTTTCCACCCGGCATTCGGGTATAACCCGGTTAGAAAATAGGGTGTTGAAGAAATGGTGCTTACATTAGCTTGCAACCCTATATAAAAAGGTACGGTAGTTTTATAATCAAATTCTATAAATGCAGAATTACCTTTAGCAATTGCAAAAGTAGTAGAAGTACTATCAACAGAACTATCGGCAGGTGAGTTGAGGACTACTTTGCCACAAAAAAAGGTATCAAAATACTGTGTCATCGGTAGCGTATTGCCCCATGTAGAAAAGCCTGTTATGCCGGAGCCGGTACCTGAACCAAATAATGAAATCTGTGTACATTTTACAGCACTGAAATAAGTTGTTTTGGGTTGATGGTAAATTATTTTGCCAGGTTGAGCATTAAATGTGAGCGTATCGATAGAATAAAAAGGATAACCAGTCATCATATTGTTTTGTCCATCTATAAGTACTCCCGGCATTAATTCTAATTGTCCGTTACCTGTACACATTACCGGAAACGTTGCCGGTAAATCAAATACACCTATCGGGCTATTATTGTAGTAAACCCAAACTGCATTAATATCGTGTGTTTTAGATAAATATTTGTTTGCGGGCGATGTAAATGTAAAGGAGTCAATATGAAAGTAAGTAGGAACATTTTCAGCAGGGTTTATTATATTACAACTCTGTAAATAATAAAATGCAAGAAAAATGAATATATAGTATTTTAACTTTATTTTTGAAATATGCATGTCAGTATTCTCCGTTATTGTAAACGCAAAAAAGTTTTAAACATTGTGTAATTCATTGTGCAAGCTCATTTTTTTTAGTATTTTATAAGCTACATCCATTGCTTGGTAACCATCGTGTACGGTAACACGTGTGGGAAGATTATTTATAATAGCCATAGCAAAATCTGTTAATTCCATATTTATAGCATTTACAACCGGTACTTCAGGTAATTGAACGGATATTATTTTTTTTTCACCATTCCCAATTTCTATCGGAAAATCCATTAAACCTGCTGCCATATCCGGTTCTTTTAATCGTATTATTTCCGTTTTTTTCTCTAAGAAATCCATACCAATATATGCATCACGCTGAAATAGACGTACTTTTCTCATTCTTTTTAATGAAATTCTGCTCGATGTTAAATTAGCTACACACCCGTTATCAAACTCAATTCTTGCATTTGCAATATCTGCCGTTTCACTTAATACAGCCACACCACTTGCTGAAATTCTTTTTACAGGTGATTTTACAAGATATAAAATAATGTCAATATCATGTATCATTAAGTCTAAAATTACAGATACATCTGTGCCTCTGGGATTAAATTGAGCCAAGCGGTGTGCCTCAATAAACATCGGATTAATAGTTTCGTTTTTTAAAGAAAGGAACGCAGGATTAAAACGCTCCACATGTCCTATTTGACATTTTACGTTTGCTTCTTCAACCAATTTTACTAATTCTTGTGCTTCTTCAAGTGTGTGTGCAAGTGGTTTTTCAATGAAAACATGTTTTCCTTTCAACAGACCTCTTTTTGCAATACTATAATGAGAAGTTGTAGTAGAAACAATATCTAAAGCATCACAACTATCAATCAATTCTTCAAAATTTTCGAAACGAGAGATAGGGTATTGTGATTGTGTTGTGTTTGCTTGTATATCGTTTGGGTCGTAAAAACCTACTAATTCTATTTCTTTTATTTCCAGCCATTGTTGTATATGAATTCTACCTAAATGACCTGCACCAAAGACACCTATCTTTAGCATGATGTTTTAATATTTTTAGTGTTGTAATTAAAAATTATGCCGCAAGATAGGAATATAGTTTAAGTTGAACCCTAAAATATTTGTAAGTTTCTTTTTTAGTTAATCTATTGGTATATCTCTACCTGTTTTGTGAAACATAAAATCATTACATTACATTATTTTATTATATTTTTTTATGATATTATTAACTTATTAGAAATACTAATTTTGCAATTTTAGGAATTGAAAATACTATTTTTACATCATAAACCATAAATTGATTACATTTTAAATATATTAATTTAAATTT
>CAIWXG010000272.1 GCA_903916555.1 uncultured Bacteroidota bacterium | reverse complement strand
TATCAAATATATTTTGCAATTCAGTTGTAGAAAAAAAACAAAGCATTGGCAACTTTTTAAGTAATGAACAATTTAGTTCATTTTCTAATTCTCTATAGGTTGTTTCTGCATAAGGCATCAATTCGTCAATCATCCAACTGCATACCCACCTTTTACCTGTTACCGGATTAATAACACCACCGGCAACCCTACTTGCGGCGTATTTATAATTATTGTCAAATACTATTAACTTTTTTCCTGCTTCTATTAAGCACCTACTAAGCAATGTGCCGCTAATTCCTTGCCCTACAATAATATAATCAAACTCCTTCATAAATAATATTTAAATGCCATTATCACATAGTTTATAAATTATAAATTGATGTGTATTTCGCCTCAAGATATTTCATAAATAAATCTGCGTCCAAGCTTTTACCGGTAATAGCAATAGCCAATTCATTAGATGTGTAGGTACGACCTGAATGATGTATTTTTTTTCTAAGCCAGCTTAAAAGGTTTAAAAATTGCCCATTAGCAATTTCTATATTTAAATCAGGTATTTCTTTTTTCGCTTGCTCAAAAAATTGTACTGCATACATACTGCCTAATGTATAAGTTGGGAAGTACCCAAAACTGCCATGGCTCCAGTGTACATCCTGTAATACACCGCTTTTGTCATCATGAGGGGTAATACCCAAATATTTCTTATAATATTCGTTCCAAACGCCTCTTACATCTTTGGGTTGCAAAGAGCCTTCTATTAATAGTTTTTCTATTTCATATCGTATCATTACATGAAAATGGTAGCTTAGTTCATCGGCTTCTGTACGTATCAATGATGGTTCAACTCTGTTTGCACCCTTATAAAATTCATTTATAGATATTCTTTCTAATTGCTGTGGGAATCTTTTCTGCAATAGAGGGTAAAAATAGTTCCAGAAATCAAGACTTCTACCTACATTGTTTTCCCATAATCTAGATTGAGACTCATGGATACCTAAAGAAGTTGCTTCGCATAAGGGTAAACCATATTCATTTTCAGGGAACCCTTGTTCATAAAGTCCATGCCCACCCTCGTGTATGCAGCTCCATAAAAGCGAGGCAAAATTATATTCATCAACTCGTGTTGTAAGTCTTACATCGCATGGCGAAAAAGAAGTTGTAAACGGATGTTCTGAATAATCTTGTCTGCCTGCTTCAAAATCGAACCCCATTTTGGTAAGTACTTCAATAGCAAAGTCCCATTGTTGTTGTTTAGGATAGCATAAATGAAAACATTGGTCGCTTACTTGTTGGGCATTTTTTATCTTGTTTAATAAAGGTGGCATTTTTTCACTTATACTTTTAAAAACAGGGTCTAAACCGGCTACTGTAGCTCCTTTTTCATAATCATTCATTAACGCATCATAAGGATGTTTTTCATAACCGTAATACTCCGCTTGTTGTTTCTTTAACAGTATCATTTTAGCCAAATAGGGAGCAAATACAGCATAATCATTCTTTTTTCTTGCCTCTAACCAACTATTAAAACATTCGTTAGTAAGCATAGTTAGTTCTTCTACAAATGCGGCAGGTATTTTCTTATTCTTCTCAAAATCCATTAAACTCAAACGCACATTATTTTTTTCATTTGTAGCTAATTCATCACAAGATGCCAATTGTTTTAATATATTTTCCAGATTTTGGCTTGTAAGTAAATTGTGAGCTTGCGATGCTAATGTAGCTAATTGCCTGCCTCTTATTGCAGCCCCTTTAGGTGGCATATTTACTTCTTGGTCCCACCCTAATACTGCCGCTGCATAATTATTGTCGGCAGCATTGCGAAGTATGCTTGTATATTCATTATATAACTCGTGATACTTATTTTTCATTTTTTATATTTAAAATATTTTTTATAAATTATTCTATATGAGTAGATAATCTTTCTATATTATTAATACCTTCTAATTCGCCAAGCATATTGCATAATGTATTTAGTTCTTCTTTATCATGAACAAATACTGTTATTTTTCCTTCAAAAAAACCATCTTTGGAATCAATATTAAACGAACGCATATTCAATTTCATTTCACCGGAAATTACATTAGTTATTTTTTGTATTACACCCACATCATCCATACCGGTAATACGAACACCTGCTAAAAACGAAATTTCTTTATTTTTTGCCCATTTGGTTTTTACTATTCTGTGACCGTAATTGGCTAATAGTTGTGCAGCATTAGGGCAATCTGTCCGGTGTATTCTTAAACCGTCTGATGTCATAAAGCCAAAAACATTATCTCCCGGTATTGGCTGACAGCATTGTGCTAGTTTGTAAAGTACTTTATCGGCACTGTCTCCAAAAATTTCTACTTCAGTACCTTTAGCAGGCTTTGCTTTATTAATTTCCTCTTCTATGCTACCGGTTTTAAATTCTGATTTTATTTCAACTTTGCCTGTACTTACTAACTTATCTCCGTTTATTGTAAATTCTTTTAGCTCCTTTAAATCAATACTACCAACAGCAATGCCATAATACAAATCTATATGAGCAGTTTTTTTAAAATAAACGCACAATTCATTAATATTATAGATGGAAAGTGGCATATTCATTTGTTCTAATTTATGTTTTAGAGCAATTTTACCATCATCCGCTATTTTTCTCTTTTCCTCTTTTAAATAATTTTTTACTTTAGATTTTGCTTTGGCAGTAATTAAAAAAGATAACCATTCTTCTGACGGTTTTTGTTTTGAAGAGGTAATTACCTCTACTTGGTCGCCACTATTAAGTTTATGGCTTAAAGGCACAAGCTTATAATTTACTTTTGCCCCAATGCAAGACATACCTAATTGCGAATGTATATCAAATGCAAAATCAAGAGCGGTAGCACCTTTCGGCAATACTCGCATATCGCCTGACGGAGTATAGATATAAATTTCTTCAGTAAATAAATCCAGTTTAAAGTCTTGTAAAAAATCTATAGTATCTGTATCCGGATTATTTAAAACCTCTCTTAAATGCTCTAAAAAGCTATCTAATTTATTTTCTTGTGTAGATACAGCTTCTTCTTTGTACTTCCAGTGTGCGGCAAGTCCTTTTTCCGCAATTTCATTCATTCTAGAGGTTCTAATTTGTATCTCTACCCATTTACCACCCGGCCCCATTACGGTAGTGTGTAATGCTTCGTAACCATTGCCTTTGGGTACACTTATCCAGTCTCGCAGCCGTTCTATACTTGGGTGATAATAGTTGGTTATTAACGAATATACTTTCCAGCAATCTTCTTTTTCTCTTTCAGGGGTAGATTTTATTATAATTCGTATAGCAAACAAGTCATATACCTCATCGAAAGTAACATGCTTTTTACGCATTTTATTCCAAATAGAATTAATTGATTTTGGTCTGCCGTAAATATCAAAATCAAAGCCGTTATTGGCTAATACATCTTTAATGGGCTTAATAAATTCATTAATATATCTGGTACGGTCTCTTCTTGTTTCTTTAAGGCATCGGGCTATTTCGGTATATATTTCAGGCTGTGTATATTTCATTGCCAAATCTTCCATTTCAGATTTTATTTCGTATAAACCCAATCTGTGTGCAAGTGGCGAATAGATATAGGTTGTTTCGGAAGATACTTTTAATTGCTTCTCGCGGCTCATGCTATCAAGCGTACGCATGTTATGTAAGCGGTCAGCCAGTTTTATCAGTATTACTCTGGGGTCGTCTGCTAGTGTAAGTAAGATTTTTCTGAAGTTCTCTGCCTGCTCGGTAGTGCCGGCTTTGGTATCTACTACATTAGATATTTTTGTTAGCCCGTCAATAATCTTGGTAATATTATTTCCAAATTCAAGCCTTATATCATCAAGGGTTATTTCGGTATCTTCAACTGTATCGTGCAACAAAGCACAAATTGCAGATGTAATACCCAAACCTATTTCTTCTACTGTTATTTTAGCAACAGCCAGCGGGTGCAAAATATAAGGCTCACCAGACTTGCGCCGCATATCTTTATGGGCTTCTACTGCAATTTCAAAAGCTTTTCTTAATAAGTCTTTATCGCCCTTTTTAATACTCCCTTTTAATACTTTTAATAATGCCCTGTATTCCCTTAAAATAATTTTCTTCTCTTCTTCTTCGTCTATCCTATTTTCTGTAATTGAATTTTGCATATTCATATATTAACCATTATTGTAATTGCTATCTACAAAAATTAGGAGATACCTAATTATTCTAATGCTAAGTTACTAAATAAAGGAAGTATAACAAAATTGTATCGGGGAAAACAAAAATATTGTTCGGGAATAATTTGTAATTTAAAAACTTAAAAATCAATTTATGTGTTTTTCTAGAATAGAAAAAGGCAACTATTTAATTCTTATTGAATTTTATATATTTTGTATCGTTATTGCTTATTAATTTTATTATATATTCACCCGATGCAATTTCTCTTGGCAAACTTATTGATTTAATAAAACTATGGTTATAAATACCCCCTTCGTCTTTATAAATTAATCTATTAGCTATATCCATTATTTCAATATTTATTTTACCGCTTTCGGCAATAGTTTCTGCTTTTAAAGTAAAATTGCCTGTATTGGGATTTGGATAGATGTTTATATTACCTAGCATATAATTATTTATTGCAGATTCTGTTTTTAGCGTTGTGGCAGTATCTAAATAATGAAATTTTACTAAAAAACCAGAAAAATAAAAAGAACCACCACTCCAAGTAGATAAAAAGCTACCCGGTGTTGCAATAGAATCCGAACTATAAGTTTGTCCGCTTATGTAAAGATTTTCTCCGTCATAAGCACATACTTGTCCTATATCCTCTCCGGAACCACCATAATAACTGCTCCAGAACTGGATACCATTATTAGCATATTTAGCAAAAAATACATCATTTGTACCTCCACCATAAGTAGATTGATAAGCAGAATCTACTGAAGATATACCTGAAGTGCTGTTGGTATATCCAATAATGTAAATATTACTGTTTCTGTCGCAAATAATTCTGCTGTAATCCGTTTTTTCTTCTCCCGTGCCTCCATAATAGGTACTCCAACCACAATAGCCGGTATCATGTTGAAACATTGCTAAAAATGCATCGCAAGTACCACCACCGTAAGTATGTTGAAAAGCCCCTGCCGATGCTATGCCTGAAGTACTGGCGGTAGAACCCAATAGATATACATAGCCAAAACGACCACACGTTATGCCGCCTGATAATTCTTGACCGGGTCCACCAAAATAACTCCCCCATATTCTGTTCCCCGCACTATTAAATTTAACCAAAAAAACATCATTACTTCCTGCATTTACCTGTTGATAGCTGTGTGGAGTGGCTATACCAGTTGTACTTGCCGTATATCCTGTTAAATAAACATTTGCTCCATCGGTACAGGTAACTCCTCCGAAATCAGCATCAGCTCCACCATAATAGGTACCCCATTGCCGCACACCCAAAGAGTCGTACTGCACTAAAAAACAATCGTAACTACCTTGCGGAGTTGGATAAAACCCTGATAAAGTGGCAATATTATTGGGGTCTGCTGCTTCGCCAGCTAAATATACATGCCCTAAAGTATCGCAAGCTGAAGAGCCGGTTATATTAGCACCCATGCCGCCACAGTAAGTTGCCCATTTGCGGTTGCCTGCGGCATCGAATCGAACTAAAAAACCATCCCACATACCGCCACCATAAGTTGTTTGTTGTGCACCTACGCTTGCAATGCCTGAAGTACTGTTTGTTGTTCCATCTATATAAACATTTCCATTATGGTCGCAGGAAACACCTGTAGCCCAGTCGCCACCGGGACCACCATAGTAAGTAGCCCACAAGCGATAACCGGATGTATCAAACTTAGTCAAAAAACCATCCGTATCACCACCACCATAAGTAGCCTCAAAACTGCCGGTTGTAGCAATAGTGCCAATTGCAGATGAATAGGTTAAGCCTGCTATATAAATAGCTGAACGGTAATCGGAAGCAGTCCCATAAATTTTAGTACAATTAGAATCAGGTCCATAATAAGTTCCCCATTCTAATACAGGGTCTATAACATAGCTACCTTCTAAATTTACCTTATAACTTAAAATATTGCCATCTAACTGATAGGAAGCAGGTGAAAGTTCTCTGTTTTTAGAATAACAAACAGGTGATTTTTCTTTTATAACACCCATTGGAGTTGTTGCAGTTATACTGCCATCTTCATTTAGTTTAAGTTCAGTTTGTCCACTATACAATAATTTTATATTAGAGGCATCTGCATGTTCTCCAATATTAAATTCATGTTCTAATTTATTTCCTTTTATATATAAAACCCAATCTATACCTTTATAAATATTTTTATATATTATTTTTTTACAAGTATTTGCTCTAATGCCATTTTCCGGGAACCCAGCTAAGTAATAGTTTTCGTAATAGTTTTGTTTTTCTTCGCTTATAACCTCAATATCTTTATTTATATCCACAAGTGCCACATCCATACGGTACATATTGGCACAAGTATGGGCAAGTATAGCAGTACAAATGGAATCGTTAAACAAACATTTGTTTATTTCAGGTGCATTATTAGTGTTCATTAAGGATACAAACGGAGATACCTCTTGCTGATAAAATTGATAACTTATAAAGCCTTTACCAATAAAAATGGATAAACCATGAGTTTGCAATACATATTGAATGTCGTTTCGTACATTACCATTTTGGTCTCTAATCTGCCCTTTATTTTCAATAAAGCAAAGATTTTCTTTTAATGCATTAGCTACATTCTTACCGTAAATAGGTTTATTATTCATTAAAAGGCAAGAAATTAAAACAAAAACGTTTATGTAAAGCTTCATTAAAAATTTTTGATAAAAATAGCTTGATTATTAGTATTAATCAAATCTATTTTTTTTAATTAATAATGTGAGTGTATGTGCATGTAGATTTGACAACTTTTTCGAGAAGTTGTCAAATCGGTGGGTAACATTTTGTTGTAATAGTTTTGTCAACTTCCAAAAAAAGTTGTCAAATCGTGGGATTAAGTAATAGATATTATTTCGTAAAATTTTAAAAAAATTTATTTTGCACGAATTTTAAAAATCTGCATTCTTAGGTGTTCTCGGGAATGGTATTACATCTCGTATGTTTGTCATGCCGGTAATAAATAAAACCAAACGTTCGAAACCTAATCCGAAACCTGCATGTGGCACAGCACCAAAACGGCGAGTATCCAGATACCAGTACATTTCGTCTGTAGGTATGTGCATTTCGTGCATGCGTTCTGTAAGCTTATCTAAACGCTCCTCCCTTTGCGACCCACCAACAATCTCACCAATACCCGGTGCAAGAATATCCATTGCAGCAACTGTTTTGCCGTCATCATTCTGCCGCATGTAAAATGCTTTAATGTCTTTAGGGTAGCCGGTAACAATTACAGGTTTCTTAAAATGTTTTTCAACCAAATAACGCTCGTGTTCACTTTGTAAATCAATACCCCATTTTACATCATACTGAAACTTCTTCTTTTTATATGCAGGCGATTCTAACAAAATATTTATTGCCTCGGTATAAGTGATTCTTTCAAATTTATTATGTAAAACAAATTCCAATTTTTCTATCAAAGCCATTTCACTTCGCTCATTCATTGGTTTCAGTTTCTCTTCTTCAATCAGTCTCTGATTTAAAAAATCTAAATCTTCTTTATTGTGAGCAAGAGAGTACTCTATTACATACTTTAATAAATCTTCAGCCAAATCCATATTGTCATAGATGTCATTAAAAGCTACTTCCGGTTCTATCATCCAGAATTCAGCTAAGTGTCTTGGCGTATTAGAGTTTTCTGCTCTAAAAGTGGGCCCGAAAGTATAAACCTCACTTAAAGCCATTGCACCTAATTCTGCTTCTAATTGTCCGCTTACAGTAAGGTTTGTGCAACGACCAAAAAAATCTTCTTTATAATTTACACCACCGTCTTCATCTCTTGGCGGGTTTTCGAATGGCAAAGTACTTACTCTAAACATCTCACCTGCCCCTTCGGCATCCGATGCTGTAATAATAGGAGTGTGCAAATAAACAAACCCCCTGTCATTAAAAAATTTATGTATTGCGTAAGCTAAGGAATGTCTTAATCTAAAAATAGCACTAAAGGTATTAGTACGAAAACGAAGGTGAGCCACCTCTCTTAAATATTCAAGACTGGGTTTGTTTTTTAATTGTAACGGGAATTTCTCCGGGTCGCAGTCGCCTAATATTTCTATAGAATCAGCTTTTACTTCCACTTTTTGCCCCTTACCTTGCGATTGTACTACCATACCATCTACACTTATAGATGCACCGTTAGTAATTCTTTTTAATAAAGTTTCATCGGTATTCAATTCTATTACTATTTGTAGATTGCCCATGCAAGAGCCATCATTTAAAGCAACAAACTGGTTGTTGCGAAACGACCGAACCCAACCCTTTACATTAACTTTATAGTCGAACGAATCATTTAATAATATATCTTTTATTTTTGTACGTTTCATTATTAATTATATAATTTAAAATTCAAGAAAAATCTAAGTAATCAATTATTTGTCATAAAATAAATATCTGGCTGCAACCATAATTAAAAAGATGGCAAAAATCTTTTTCAGGGTAGCAACGGGCAAATTTAAAGCAATTTTACTACCGAAATAACTTCCTAAAATAAATGCGATACATAATATTCCGGCATATTTATAATTAACTAAGCCTGCTTTATGATAATTAATTACAGCTAAAAAGCCAATAGGAGGCAATAACATTGCTAAAGAAGTACCTTGAGCTGTTTTTTGGTCTATGGCAAATAATATTACCAATGCGGGTACTATTAAAACGCCTCCACCTATACCCACCATACTGCTTAACATGCCTGCCAATAATCCCAAAGCTAATAATCCTAATAATGTAGTAGCAGACATAAAATAGTTTTAAATTGATAAAAGTTCCTTTAATCTCTAAATAAAAAAAACAAAGGTATAGATTAAAGGAGCACACCAAATATAGATAGCAACAATAATTGCAAAAAAATATCGTTTAAAATGCAGAACAGCAAAGATAAAAAACGAATAGGAAGCAAATAATAAGACTTTGTGTATAAATTAAGGAATTATTTTTGAAGTCTAAATTGTTTTTTTGCTTAGTGCTTATATCTTTGCATTCGCACAAAAAAGTGTTACTCACAAAAATTCATAAAACACAAAATTAAAATCAAACTTATGGCAGAAGTAAAAGCGGCAGCGCCAAGACCAAATGTTACAAATGGCAACCGTGCAGGTAAACCAAAAAACTCAAACAACTTTTGGATCAACCTCGCAGTTGTAGGAGGTTGTGTTGTATTAGGTTTTATTATTTGGCAATATGTGTTAGGCAGCCCAAGTAATTTTAAAGATTTTGAACACAATAAGTATGAAAAAGCAATGAATGCTTTAGGTACAATGTATCAAGGTGGTATAGTAGTACCTGTATTATTAGCAACTTTGCTTACACTTTTATGTTTTATTGTAGAAAGAACCTTAACTATCATTAAAGCTAAAGGTAGAATGGATGCAGGCGAATTTGTACGCAAAGTACAATATCACCTTGCTAACAAAAATGTAGACGCTGCTATTGCAGAGTGCGATAAGCAAGCCGGTTCTGTAGGTAATGTAATGCGTTCGGGATTAGTAAAATATCGCGAAATGACTACAGAAACACACATGGATACTAAAACCAAAGTTCTTAATATATCTAAAGATATAGAAGAAGCAACGGCTTTAGAATTACCTATGTTAGAAAAAAATCTGGTTTTCCTTTCTACTATTGCATCTTGTGCTACCTTATTAGGTTTGTTCGGTACGGTATTAGGGATGATACGTTCTTTCGCAGCGATGTCTAATGCTGGTGCGCCAGATGCTACTGCACTAGCAAGTGGTATATCAGAGGCTCTTAATAATACCGCTTTGGGTATCTTTACCTCCTTCTTAGCTATCATATTCTATAACTTGTTTACTACCATTATAGATGGTGTAACTTTTGGTATTGATGAAAGTGGCTTTACACTTACACAAAGCTTTGAGGCTACTTATAAATAACTCTTTTTCCACTACCTGATTTCAAAAAAAAATGAGGTAGTGGAATTTTTTTTAAAAGTTTGTGGAATTTTTATTTTTCCGCGTCTATTAATTTTTAACAGTAGAAGACATTACTAATGGGTCACGCAAAATTACCTAGAAAAAGTACCAATATAGATATGACAGCAATGTGCGATGTCGCATTTCTGCTTCTTACTTTCTTTATGTTGGCAACAAAATTTAAGCCTGATGAGCCGGTTGTTGTAAAAACACCCAAATCGGTTTCGGAAATAATAATTCCGGACGCTGATATTATGCTTATTACCGTTGACCCAACCGGAAAAATATTTTTCTCTATTGATAATAAATTAAAAAGAAAAGAACTGATTGATGAATTAAGCTCTCAAAAAAGTCTTAATTTGTCAGAAGCTGAAAAAACAGCTTTTGCATTAGGTTCTTCAATGGGTTACCCATTTAGCCAGCTTAAATCGTTTTTAGGTGCAACACCAGACGAACAAAAGGCAATGGAAGAAAAAGCAACCGGAATACCGGCTGATACTGCAATAAACATACCTACCAATGAATTAGGTGTATGGATAGACATTGCCCGACATACAAATCCTAAATTAAGAATTTGTATTAAAGCCGATGGAGCAGTTTCTTTCCCTAATTTTCAGAAAGTTATAAAAACATTAGAAGGTGAAAAAGTATTTAAATTTAATTTAATTACAGACTTGGAAGCAGTACCTATGGGTACGGATGCCTATATAGCCAAATACGGTAAAGGGACAAAATAATTACAGAAACAAAAACATATTATACTTATTATTACAAGTAAAGAAAATAATTTTCTATGGCAGAATTAGATACCTCGAGTGGCGGGGGGCATAAAAAGGGCCCCGGCGTAAAAAAAGGAAAAAAACTTTCTACTCGTATTGACCTTACACCCATGGTGGATTTAGGATTTTTGTTGATTACATTCTTTATGTACACAACAACTATGCAAAAACCTAAGACTATGGAAATAAACATGCCCTATAAAGATGATATTATTAAACCTGAAGATCAAAACAAAGTAAAAAATAGTGTTGCCTTAACGGTTTTATTAAGTAAAAATCATAGAATATACTATTATGAAGGTATAGGTGATGACCCTACTAAGCCACCGGAATTAAAAAGCACTCAATATGATACAAAAAACAATGTTGATGCTGAATTAAGAAAAGAAATAATATCTAAAAAAAGTAAAGTTGCCGATATGAAACATAGAGGCGAACTAACTGCAAAAGATGAAATTACAGTTCTTATAAAACCGGATAGTACAAGTTCTTATTCAGACTTAGTCTATTTATTAGACGAAATGATTATCAATGATGTAAAAACGTATGCTATAATTGATATAACAGAAGTTGACAGAGATTTTATTAAGGCGACAGAAGAAGCAAATCCGGGTAAATAATTTTTTAAATTTATTATGGAATTTTTCTTGAATTAAATCTTTAATATAGTTTTATTTGAAAATATTTATTAAGAATTATTGATTTTAGTAACATGGATATAAATAAAATATTAAGCAGTGATTATCTGGATATTATCTTTGATGGTCGTAATAAAAATTACGGAGGCTATGAGTTGCGAAAAACATATCCGAAACGTATTATTAAATCATTAATGGTTTTACTTTTGGTTGGTGTTTTCAGTGCAGGTTATGCAATCATAAATAATATGCATATTAATCTTAAGCCTACACCAAAGCTTACCAAGCAAGAAGTAAAGTTAATGGAACCACCACCCATTGACCCAAATAAGCCACCACCACCACCACCACCACCGCCACCGCCACCTGTAAAGCCAACAGTGAAATTTACACCTCCAAAAATTGAGGAAGATAAAAATGTAAGGGAAGAAGATGTACCACCACCACAAACAACCATAGTGGCAGCTGGTCCTAAAACAGAGGCTGGTGATAGTAATGGAATAGACCCTGGTATTTTAAGCGACAAAGGAACAGGGGTTGTAGCTGCACCACCACCACCAAAAATATTTTCGTATGTAGAACAGATGCCGGCTCCTTCTTTCGATATGAATGCTTATTTAGAGAAGAATTTGCATTACCCCGACCAAGCAAGAGAAAGCAATACACAAGGTAGGGTTGCCGTAAAATTTGTAGTTAATGAAGATGGTTCAGTGAGTGATGTAACAGTAACTAAATCTATTGGCGGTGGTTGCGATGAGGAAGCAAGACGCGTAGTTGCCAATATGCCTAAGTGGAAACCCGGTAAACAAAACGGTAATCCTGTAAAAGTATATTTCACCTTACCAATACAATTTAAATTAGAGTAATTCTACTTTTGCAATATAACATACTAAAAAAAGCTACCCATATAGGTAGCTTTTTTTAGTATGTTATATTGCGCATAGATTAAGTAAGGCTTACTAAATAAGTATAAACCCATTTATTTAGATTGCTTAATATATACCCTTATTTCTATAAAACACTATTGATATTATAGAATTCCCCCCCCATGTTCTTGCATTTTTACCACTAAGTTCAGAAGGGTTACACTAGGGTTCACAAAGCTAATTTTGTTCTCTTTGTGATTTACCTTAGTGGACTTTGTGGTTATTTTTTTTTCTATCTATACTTATTTAGCAAACCTACTTATTTTCCGAATTGAAAATAAATTGGAATTACCATTAAACCGGAACCGGAATTTTTAAATGAAATAGATATATTATTTTTATCAAACATATTGCTACCTAAAGTAGGAAATTTCACAGCATCAAAACCATAAATATCTTTTACATCGTCTATAATTCTATTTCCAATTGAACTTTTAGATTTCAATGTTTCTAACTTTGCTTTGTCTAAAGGGGCATTTGTAAAAATAAAAAGATACTTGTCTTCAATTTGATTATTACTTTTTTGTCCACCCTTTAGCAAATCTGAAAGCCTAACTTCTCCCCCACCCGTATTATCAGTCGATTTTATAATATCCCAAGCATTATTTTCATTACTATATTTAAAAACAGAGATATATGCATTAATACCAATATTGAAACCATAATTAATAACAGTATTGGTATCGCTAGCAGTAGTAGATGTAAAACACGGCACATCATTATTATTGTTTCTAACCTTAACCGGAATATTATTTTTTGAACCTTGCTTCTTATAAATAAAAATATTGCCTTCAATAACTCTTTTATATACCGTTGTATCTATTTTTGTTTTATAACTACCCATAGGGTCATCACCCGCAGGTATTGCAACAACAATGCTTTCCCAAGTAGGAAATTTCATTCTCTTAGCAACATTAGCTTTCAATTTAGCAATTAATAAGTTAAGTTGAACGCTTGTAAAATTATTAGTACTATCTACAGTATGTATCAATTTACTTGATAGACCCGAAACATAATTTTCTAATGAGAACGAAAATTGATTACGCTCACTTTTAGAAATTTGATCGAATAAAGGTTTAAAGGAAACATTATAAATACTATCAACAAAAGTTAAATTTCTTAAATAATCATCTGCAATATCCGTATTTGAATTGCTATTACTATTATATGATGCCAAAGAATTAATATCAACCATAAATTGATTCATAAAATGATTCATTGCATTATAAATATCTAAATAATTATGTTTAAGCTTGTAATAATTTTGATTATTTAAAGATTTTGCTTCCGTCAATTGGTCTATTATACTAAGCTGATTACTTATTTCATCTCTTTCGTTTGTAAAAGCCCCCACCTCTACCGAATTAATAAAACTATCAAATACAGGAGAAACAGCCAATACATTACTATCAACTTTGCTTTTTTGCGAAAATACATTACCATATAAAAAAGTAAGGATAGCTAAAATAATAATTTTTTTCATTTAAATTTAAAGATGTTTTAGTATAAATAATTACAGAGAATGAAACTATTTACCATTATTATTAATTGTTACTTTATAAGTTTTAATATTTAAGCACGGACCTTTAGTTACAGAATAGGTTATAACAGATTCGCCCTCGGTATAAGCCAATAGAACTCCTTTATTGTTTATAGCTGCATTACCATTGTTGATAGTCCAAATGCCATTGGGAGTACTAGAAGAATAAGTTGCTTTTGTACCAACATTTAAACTAGCATTACCAAAAATACCATTAACATTAGGCTTTTCATAAAAAGTCATTACTTTTTTAGACCTGGCAGTACAATGCCCTTCTTTAATTGAATAAAAAACAGTATCTGTACCTTCGTGAATTGCAGTTATTAAACCTGTACCGGATATTACACCGGCAGGGTTACTCACACTCCAAGAACCACCTTCTACATAATCTGATAACTGAATACTTTCACCATCACATAAATCGCTAGAAACGGGTTTAATAACACCTGCATCAGGGCCTTTATATACAGTAATAGACTTTGTTTTACTTGCAACACCACAATTGTTACTAATCAAATACATTATTTGGTCTGTACCTTCTGAGATACCTTCCACCTCACCTGTTTCTGATACATAACAAATTTTTCCTTTGCTTGAACAACTCCATTTGCCACCCATAGTATTTGTAGATAAAGTTATAATACCGTGAGTACATACGTTATCAAATCCCATTATATCATCGGCAGTTGGATTAGGGTTTACTAAAACGGAAGTAGCTAATTCATCTTGCCCTAATGTATATTTTATGGTGGCAGTACCTTCTTTTCTGGCAATAAGATTACCTGTATTAGTACCTACAAATACTATATCCGGATTACTACTTGACCATACCCCTCCACCTTTTGGACATTTTAAAGTTGAATTAGAACCCACACAAAGTTCTGTATTACCGGTAATGATGAATGGTACACCTAATTCATCTATAGAATAATTAGCTTTATTCCATTTATCGCCTGTTACTTTACCATCATTATTTACGGCAAGTAAAACCGAGTAAAAAATGACACTTCCAGAGCCCGGTTCAGGTGCAACCCAAGGTATATTTACTTCATAAGTAGTGCCATAGGTACCATTACCCGATGTAGCCGGTATTTGTGTAGTATGTTCAACTACAATAAATGAACCTGAAGGAGTATTTTGGCAATATTTTGGTAAGTTGCTATTTGCTAAAGTACCCAAATTAAATGCAGTAGGGGTACCGGCACCTCTCGCTGCAATTGCAGTTGCTCTAAAACCAAATTTTGGCAAGGGGTATGTTGTATTGTTTCTACCTGAAATTTTTATAGTATAGTTTTTACCCCCTACATAGTGATCAACCTGTGCACCGGCAGAATCTAATTCTACAATTAAATTAATATCGGGTTCTACAGAATTATTATGGCAACTACAACCGCCTCCACCTTTGGCTCCTGTTCCATCAACACCATCTAAAGCTTGTCCGCCTTTAGAGTAGCTACTTAAAATTAAATATGCAACACCTGCAATTGCAAAAAATAGAACCTTTTTCTTCATATTAAAATTAAATATTTCTATTATTTATTATAATGACTTCTTAATTTTGGAACAAAGAAACATAAATTTAGAATATAAAGAATTAGTTTACAATTATTTAATATTGGAAACTTGACTTAATATTTGAAAATCATAAAAATTTATTCATTTTTGCACAAATATTATTAATTGAAACAACTAAAATAATTAATTATATTGTTATACAAATTTAATTATTATTTAACATTTAAAAAAAGCAATGAAAATGAATATTAAAAGTATATTAATTTTATTTTTTTTACAATTCGCATTAAACGTAATTTTAAAAGCACAAACACAAGAAAAAACAGAAATTGTTTCCGATACATCAACATCGCAACCTG
>CAIWXG010000271.1 GCA_903916555.1 uncultured Bacteroidota bacterium | reverse complement strand
AACCCTTGTGCTTTTAACTCATTTTCTAAATGCCTGACACTTTTACTGGTCCAAATTAACGGATTGCAGGGATCCCCACGTGTATGCGGATTTACAAGGCTACCCAATGTTTCCAATAAATTTTTCTGGGTATCAACAAGTGTTTTTCGCCCACCGCCAGGCTTCCTGATACCTTTCTTTTTTGTAGCCGGTTCTATAGCTAAATAGCGGGTATCTTCATCAAGTTCCTTTATTCCTATATGAATAGTAGACCGGGAAACACCGCTGATGCCCGCTATGCTCTTAACTCCACCATGACCCAATGACAATGATTCAACAGCAAGAAACTTACGGGCAACCCGCTCATCCAATTCTGGCAACAAAATATCAATTTTTTCCTTTAAAGTAATGGCAGACATATCTTTCATGATTTGCCTACAAATATACAGTTAATTATAAAAAAATGTACGACTTATTTTTGCACAGATCCTATGTGCCCATTTCAATAAATTATCTAATAATATATTAAGAGAAATTAGCTTTTTATTAATTTCTAATCTCATTTCCTCAAATTCCTCTGCAGTTAATACTTTTTCGTCTAAAAGCATCATACAAGACGAAATCGCATTTATCGGACTACGTAAATCATGAGAAAGTACAGAAAAAGTTTTGTCTTTAAATTTATTTAAATCTTCGAGTTTTGAAGCTTGTTTTTGAATTTCTTCATTTTGTAACAATAGTTGTTGTTTCGTCTTTTTTTCAGATAAACGACTTCTATACATTAATAATATAATGATTACAATTAATGTGATACCGGCTAAAAGTGCAAAAAAAACAAAGTGTTCTTTTTCTTTGTTTTTTTGATTTACAATAATATTTTTATCAATTAATGCTTGTTTTTTATCTAACTCATATTGAAACTGAACTTGTTGTATTCTTCTGTCTTTTTTTTCGTCTGAAAGGCTGTCCTTGTATATGTAAAATATTTTATGATAATCTAATGCTTTTTTATAATCTCCCAATATTTCAAATGCTTGGCTAACTAAGCCAGCTGAAATATGTATTTCTTGTTTTAATTGTAATTTTTTTGCAATATTGTATGATTTTAAAAAATACTTTATTCCGTCTTTGGGATTATTTTTTATCAAAAGAATATTCCCAATACCTTTATTTGCAATAAAAGTAAGATTATCATCTTTAATTTTCTCTGTATCATTTACAATTTCAAAGTATTTTTTATTTGCGGAATCTAATTTATTCATTCCGTAATATACTTCTGCAATATTCGTTTTACAGGTACGTATCCATTCATTATCGCCAATAGTTATTGCGAGTTCAAATGCCTTATTAAAGTATAATAGAGAATTATTAAAGTCTTTAGTTTGACCATATACAATGCCTGCATTCATATAGTTATTTAACATAGATTCTTTATTGTCGTTATTTTTGTCTGTTTCAATACATTTATTGATATAAAACAATGCATTTTTAAAATCTCCAATTGCAGAATAAGTTGCTGCTAAATTTGATAAACTCATTGATATGCCACTTATATATTTTATTTTTTCAAATAAGTTTAAAGCTTTAAGGTAATAGACCAAAGATTCAGAATAATTACTTAGGTCGTTATATATACCCCCAATGCTCATATTAGCAAGAGCAATACCTCTAATGTTATTAGATTTTTCGCAAAGAATAATACCTGTTTTATAGTAGTCTATTGCCATACTGTATTTATTTTGCCTATAGTAAACATCTGCAATTGAAAGCACTACTGAACTTTTTTCTAATATATTTTTTTCTTTTTCAAAATAACTTAATGCATAATTGTAATAAGTTATAGAGCTATCTAAATTGTTTTTGTGTAAAGTTGCTAAACCTAATAATTTATAACTTTTACCTATACCATTTTTATAATTGAGTTTATTAGCTAATAGCATACCTTGCTTAGCATATAATACCATTGAATCCTGATTGGAGTATTGAAAAGAATTTGCATAATTTATAAGTAAATTTACTTTAAATGTATCTTCGCTATTATGTTTATTTATTTCTGTTTTAATACTGTCTTT
>CAIWXG010000270.1 GCA_903916555.1 uncultured Bacteroidota bacterium | reverse complement strand
AGGCAAAAATGTCTATTTTTCAGGGTATTTAGATAATTCTATTTGTAAACTTATTGACAGTATTAAAACACAAAATAATTTTAAAAATAGTTATTTACATAATGAGAGAGATGGGTTTCTATATTGCGGATTAGATTATTGTATAGATTTCACCACAAATAATAAAAGAAAAATAATATTTTTTATACCACATAAAGCACCTGAAATACTACAAAAATTGATTGCAAAAATTGATACACTTATATATAACAATAAAAACACACGCATAGACTCATTTAATTTCACACCCTATATGCAAGAGCTGTCAAATACAATTTGGAATTCAGATTCTGTTGAGAAACCTCCTCCTCTAAAACCAACAGTAAGGTTTGTGCCGCCAAAATTATAAATTTAAGGTAATCAATGAGTTATAATGTATTTTATTAAAAACACTACAAGTCAAACAATTCAGCGGGATTTATTTTAAACTGTAACATTTTGGCAGTTTCTATACCTCCATCACCACCTTTTCTTTGCATGGTAATTTTACCAATTTTGAAATTCCCTCTATCAGTTATTTCTATTTTTCCGTAACCAAAAAAGTTTTAGCAATAATTTATTGGCTTTAAAACCCATCTTGCATTATTTTTTACTTTTTGTGCTACTAAATCATTACTCATTTTAAAATAGTCTGTACTGAAAAAAGGGAAATAAAATTTACGAAAAGCGATGCATTTACCAGCCATGGCCGCAATAAAATGCACAGAACATTATAAGGCAATTTTTAGCAGTATAGTAAGTAAGCCAGGCAAAAAAAGGAAAGCCGCAGTAGCGGTGCAACGCAAATTACTGGAAATGGATTACACTATACACAATACAAAGCAACCATATGAAATTGAGTACATGGAGAAACAGGCTAAAAAGAAACTGGAACTGAAATTAAAAAAGAAACCTGAAGTAGTAGAAGCATAAAAAAATTAGAGTAGCTATAATAAGGCTACTCTAAACGGGCTAGTATAAAATCACCTAAAACTCAAAATTAGAAAAAAAGCAATAAATATTTGGAAACTAACACAGAATCTGAATAGTTACAAATTATCTTAATATACTAAACCAACATAATGGCAGTTATAAGAAATGGTATCATGGGCAACATTATAATAGATTTGTATGGTATCTTTTCTTAAGAACCCTCTGCCTGTGTATGTAACACTATTATTAGCACCAAGCATAGTAAATGAATCGGTAGCTGTCATGGTAGCAACAGCACTGTCAAATTGATTGGCAAGAAAATTCTTAATCAAAAATTCTTTCGGATTAAAAATTCTTGCTGTAACATGTATCGGATAGCGTGTTTCGGCTAATGTATCTACTGCACAACTGTCGCCGCCATTATAATTAGATATAAATTTATCTCTGCTGAATAGTTCGCAATTAGTGCCTTCAAAACCTACCGGACAGATACAACTGCCCTCATTACAAGCACCGTCATTTAAACATTTTACATTAAGACATTTATTATGTTTGCTGCAAGATGTGTAAGTAACCGCAGAAATAATAGCAAAAGTTGCAATTAGTGATAAAAATATATTTCGGAATAGTTTCATAATCTCCATTTAAACCGCTAAAGTATTGTTTTTTTATTAAAATACATTCAATTTAATTCATTTTTTTAGCTTTGTTTTAAAAAAAATAAAGCTATTTAATCTTTATTAATTACTGATAAATAAATTTAATCTGATTAATACTATTTTTAATTAAGCAATTACCTCGTCATTGTCTTTTTTGTCTCGTCCTGGTTTTGGTTGACACATTTTGATGATACTCCTGATTCTGGTTGACACCAGTTTTTCTTAATCCTGATTTTGGTTGACACTATTTTTTCTTAATCCTAAATTCAGTTGACACAAAGCTAATTAATCCT
>CAIWXG010000269.1 GCA_903916555.1 uncultured Bacteroidota bacterium | reverse complement strand
ATTATTAATAAAATAAGTGTAAAAAATTTGTATGGATACAATATTGACGCCCGCTAAAGAAAACAAGAAAATACACCCGCATAAGTTTGCTTTATGGATAGCTATGGGCAGCATGAGCATGATGTTTGCCGGACTTACAAGTGCGTATATGGTTAGAGAATCGCAGGGTAATTGGCGCTATTTTACACTACCATCTTTATTTACTTACTCTACTTTTGTAATTATATTAAGTAGTATTACCGCACATTTGGCAGTAAAAGCGTTTAAAAAACAAGAGGTATCTAAGTTTAAAAAATTGATTTATGCTACTATATTATTAGGCCTCTTATTTGGGCTATTGCAATTTGCCGGTTTTAATCAATTATTGCATACCCCACAAGTAATAAAAATTAATGGGCAGGTATTAAATGACGCTACCAGCATACATTTAGACGGTAATCCGAGTGAATCATTCATCTACATCATATCAGGATTACATTTATTACACATTTTTAGTGGAATAATTGCATTAGTTATTGTATTTTGGCGCACATTAAGAAAAGAATTAAAGACCTTTAATTCCACTGGATTGGAGATTGTTGCCAGTTATTGGCACTTTGTAGATATTTTGTGGGTTTATTTATTTATTTTCTTTTTAGTAAATCAATAATTTTTTTAACTTCGCCACAAAATTAATAATCGAAATTTATATTAGCCTATGTTACATGCTGCGCCAATGGCAAAAGAGAATGTATGGGGCGGAGGACGCTCCCCGTATAATGTTAGTTATGGAAAAATGATGATATGGTTTTTCTTATTATCAGATGCTTTAACTTTTGGAGCCTTACTGATTTCCTATGGAACAAAACGCTTTTTTAGTGCAGTTTGGCCCGATGCAAATCAAGTATTTAAATCTTTCCCTTTTTTAGAAGGTAACGATTTACCATTACTTTTTGTGAGCTTAATGACCTTTATTCTTATCATGAGTTCGGTAACAATGGTACTTGCGGTACATGCCGGCCATTATGGAGATAAGAAAAATGTAGCTGTTTGGTTATTATG
The DNA here is from genome assembly GCA_903916555.1 of uncultured Bacteroidota bacterium. Classification (GTDB taxonomy): domain Bacteria; phylum Bacteroidota; class Bacteroidia; order Chitinophagales; family Chitinophagaceae; genus CAIYTT01. The sequence continues at coordinate 3,433 of CAIWXG010000269.1, read as the reverse complement.
GACTATTATAGGTGGTATTTGCTTCTTAGGCTGCCAGGCTTGGGAGTGGACACACTTATATGGCGAATGTAACGGTCTTTGGGGTGCTTTCACTACCGAAAACATGCCTTTCGACTCTTTCCAAGGGTTCTTTAATATGCATAGCCCTGCCGTAGCAGATATTGTTGTTCACCATTCAAAAGTGGCACAAGAAGCATCGCATCAGTTCTTTAATTATTTCTTTACCATTACCGGTTTCCATGGTGCACACGTTACCAGTGGTGTTATCTTTAATATGGTAATTTTAATAAATGTTGTAAATAATACCTACCAAAAAAGAGGTCATTACGAAATGGTTGAAAAAGTAGGTCTTTACTGGCACTTTGTAGATTTAGTATGGGTGTTTGTATTTACATGTTTTTACTTGTTATAATGCCGGAAAAAGAAAACGAATCAATTAAAAAATTTTTAAACTAAAAAATAGTTAAAAGCATGTCTGCACATAATCAAAATGAAAGTGTACAAGCCCTTTACGAAGGCGACCAATCAAAATTATACTCGGGTATAATGGCACATCATACCAATGTTAATTCACCTGAGAGCAAAGCACAGGTAAAAAAAATATGGAAAATATTTTGGATACTATTGCTTATTACTTTAATAGAAGTTACTATTGGTATGTTTTTTAGCAAAGCAATGCCTATAGGTATTCGTAACTTTGGCTTCTTGGCACTTACAGTTGTAAAAGCAGGTTATATTGTGGCTGTTTTTATGCACTTAGGCGATGAGCTTAAAAACTTTATGATTACTGTATTAGTTCCATTAGTATTATTTGTATGGTTCATAATCGCCTTCCTAGCCGATGGTAACTATTGGTTATGGATAAATAAAGATTCGCCTGTACATGCAAAATATGAACAAGTAATAAAAAAATGACCAGTAAAAAATGACCAGTAAAAAACCAAATAAAAAATACTTAATCGGATTAGCGGTAGCCTTAGGTCTACCGCTTTTTTGTTATTTTATAGCCAAAGCATTATCAAAAGATAAAATACACAAGCCTAAGTACTATATAGCCGAAGGTGTAAAAAAAGATACTATTAATGGTAAAGTTCAAGACGATACTATTTATCATACAGTAGCCGATTTGCAACTTACCAATCAATTAGGCGATAAAATATCTACAGATAGTTCTCTGAATGGAAAAATACTTGTTTTCAATTTTTTCTTTGTTAACTGCCCTACTATATGCCCCAGACTAACCACTAATATAGGTATGTTGCAAAACGCATTTAAAAAGAACCCTAAATTAGAACATAGCTTAGATACATCGGTACAATTTATTTCAATAACCGTAAATCCAGGGCACGATACCGTACCTGTTTTACGTACTTATGCCGACCGCTACCATGTAAACCACGACCATTGGTGGTTTTTAACCGGCGACAAGAAAACAATATACGACTTCGCAAGAAAAGAATTGGCCGTAATTCCATACCCGGGCGATGGTGGTGCAGATGATTTTATACATACCGAAAAATTAGTTTTGGTAGATAAAAACCGAAAAATAAGAGGCTACTACAGTGGTCTGGATTCCCTTGCTATCAGAAAGTGTGCCGATGATATTGTACTACTTACTATGGAAAAAGAACGTAGAAAATAGAATAATCATTTATGATACATCCGAAGGCATTTACTTGATAAAGCTAAATTAAAGTAATGAAATTCTTAGCTATGTACGTTTTCATTTAGCTTCAGTTCTTTGAATACGTTCGTAGAAAGGGCTTATTTTTACTTCTTGCTGCCCTACGGAACATCAAGAAGAACGGGAGTATTAAATGCTACAGGTGAACCCATATATAAGGGGCAATTGCAATTTATAAATGGTAGTACAAATCTATTTATTGTAAATAAAATACATGGTCTCTATTTATTGAGGCTTCTTGATGCAAAAGGCCAATTGTTTACAATTAAATTTGTTATAGAATGAGAAAGATAATAGTAATATTTTTTATTTGTGCTTGTACTTATGTACAAGCACAAATAAATTTAGTTCGAAATCCGGGTTTTGAGAATTATAGCATTTGCCCTCCATCTACTGTTTTTATTTATGCTGCAACAGGTTGGAATAGTATTGATTCTAACTATATACCCGGAGGAACCTATCCTTTTACACCATGCTATTGTGACTATATTAACAGTTGTGCACCAACTACTTCTGGAGTTAGTGTTCCTAATGGTGTGTACGGCTATCAATATCCTCATGAAGGAAATGGAATGGTAGCCACACGGATTTACGATGATGGTAGAGATGTTGGTTACATTGCATATACCTATTTACAAGGCAGATTAGTACATAACTTAGTTTCAGGTCAAAGTTATTGTGTTACTTTTTATATTGTTAGGATTAATAATAGTGATTATGCAGTTAATAATATTGGAGCATATTTAGATGGTGGTTTTATAGATACGACAAGCCATTGTTATGCTCCACAAACAGAATACACCCCACAAATAGTAGAGCCAGCTATTATTAGCGATACGCTTAACTGGACAAAAATACAAGGAAGTTTTGTAGCCAATGGAACAGAAAAGTTTATTACCATTGGTGAGTTTTTTGATACAGCACATATAGCTAAAATACGTTTTGCATCAGTCTATTCTTATGGAGGCTATCTCATAGACGATGTAAGTGTAATAGTGAGTGATGCCCTAGCAACAGCCGGCCCGGATGAGTGGATGGGAGTAGGCGACAGCACTTATATAGGTGTAGATAGCAACGGAGATGGTATGCCCTGCTACTGGTATGTGCTAGGCGGCACCACACCCATAGACAGCGGTGGACGCATAAAAGTAAGACCACCGGTAACAACAAGCTACGAGGTAGTAATGGATTTATGCGGCACTATAACCAGAGATACGGTAATGGTGCATGTGTGGCCGCTGGGGGTAAACGGTGCCGGTAGCGAGCCAATAGAGGTAAACATTTACCCCAACCCCACCACCGGCAACCTAACTATAGAAGGTGCGGCAGGGTGCAGTGTGGTTATTTATGATATGGTGGGGCGTGTACAAAATTGTTATGGTATGTATTCCTGTCGTGGTTCGGCATGGCTCACCATGACCGGAGCGGAGCAATTTGAAATGGCAGGGGTGTTTCCACCCCCGCCGTCCTCTAAAACCCTTGTCAGGTCTGCAATGTAGCCAAATACTTCATTTACTCTTACGGTTCGTAATTCGTCTTTTTTACGATTATAAACAATTCCTTCAGGAAACACCAAAAATTGCAGTTTCATTTTATCGCTATAATCGCTACAATCCCACAAGGACGCAAGTTTTGAGGCTAATGAAATAGCATTTTCAATGCAACTTTCAAGGTTCGACACCTGTTTTCCGGTTTTTGCCAATTCTTTGCTTATATCTGTTTTTTCTGCAATGAACTTTGCCTTAAATT
>CAIWXG010000268.1 GCA_903916555.1 uncultured Bacteroidota bacterium | reverse complement strand
TGAGGTTTTCCTGAAATGTATAGTATCTTTAAATTGACGAATATAAACTTTTTTTACCCGTGCTGTGTCTTTAAATACTTTGCAATAGCTTGAGAATGGCATTAAAAAAAATGTAATTAGAAGTACTGAATTGCTAATAATTAAATTGCTATTTTTTTTGATGTCCATTTTATTAAGAAATTTACTGTTTAAAATTATTTTGAGATAAATATATAATGCCTCTGAAAACAAATGTACAAATTGAACTACTAAAAAATAGAGAAATAAATTATTGTAAGGTTATTTTTTTATTTCCTGATTAAGGTCAAATAATCAGAATTTTTATTTTCTACCTTTATGCCTTTATTTTTTGATATTTAGTATATTTATAAACACTTTTAAAGTAATTTAATTATGATAGATAAAAGTATAGCCTTATTTGAAAGAGCTCAAAAAAGTATTCCGGGTGGTGTCAATTCTCCTGTTCGTGCTTTTCGTAGTGTTGGTGGCACACCCATTTTTATTGAAAATGCAAAAGGAGCTTATCTATTTGATGAAGACGGCAACAAGTATTTAGATTATATAAACTCTTGGGGACCGATGATTTTAGGTCATGCTTACGACCCTATAATAGATGCAATAAAAGAACGTGCAGGTTTTTCTACTTCTTTTGGTGCGCCAACACTATTAGAAATAGAAATGGCAGAACTAATAAAGAGTATGGCTCCTAATATAGATTTGGTGCGAATGGTAAGCAGTGGTACAGAAGCTTGTATGAGTGCATTAAGGCTAGCAAGAGGATATACTGGACGCAATAAATTTATAAAATTTGAAGGTTGTTATCATGGTCATGCAGATGCTTTTTTGGTAAAAGCGGGTAGTGGGGTAGCGACACAAAGCATACAAACTATTCCCGGTGTAACTGCCGGTGTTTCTAACGACACTCTTACTGCACCTTATAATGATTTAGAAGCAGTAAAACAATTAATTGCAGAAAACAAGAATGTAATAGCAGCTATTATTATTGAACCTATTGCAGGCAATATGGGTTGCATACTACCCGAACCGGGATTTATAGAAGGAATAAGAATGTTATGTGATGCAGAAGGAATACTATTGATTTTTGATGAAGTAATGACAGGTTTCAGACTAGCAGCGGGTGGAGCACAGCAAAAATTAAACATAAATGCAGATTTGGTTACTTATGGTAAAGTAATTGGTGCAGGTTTACCGGTAGGGGCTTTTGGAGGCAGAAAAGAAATTATGCAACATATAGCACCTTTAGGAAATGTATATCAAGCAGGTACACTAAGTGGTAATCCTATTGCTATGATTGCCGGTTTTACGTTATTAAATATTTTAAAACAAAATCCTGATATTTATCTTCAATTAGAAGAAAAAACAAAATATCTTCAAGTTGGTATGGAAAAAGTGTTGCAAAAACATCGTATTCCATTTACTATCAATAGATTTGGTTCTATGATAAGCCTGCACTTTAGCAATAAGGCTGTAAAAAACTTTAGTGATGCTGCTACATGCAATATTCCTTTATTCAATAAATTTTTCCATGCTATGCTAAATGCAGGTATTTATCTACCCCCTTCCGGTTATGAAACATGGTTTATAAGTAATGCCCTAACTTACGAAAACTTAGACTATACCGTAAATGCAATTGATGCTTTTTTTGAAAAAGAAAGCAAATAAGTTGACAATTATTTTACTAAGGAATTGTATTAAAATCTTGGTTTTAATACAATTCCTTAGTTTTTAAAATGAATCTTATAGAAAACACATATAAAAAGAGACAATTAAAATTTCTCAATTTTAAAATGTGGATTGTATATAATACCAAAAGCATTATTCCACGGGTCTGCTACTGCTGCTACAATAATATTGCCCCCAACATCAGTAGGTTTTTCCAGAGGTATAGCACCACATTCTAATAGTTGGTTATAAGTTGCTTCAACATCTGCAACTCCCCAATAGGTTATAGTATTGTTTATTATAGGTTCAGTATTTCTTTCAATTGGTTGTAAACCTAATTCATAACCTGCAACATTAAAGCCAACATAAAACGGTTCATCAAAATAAGGGTCTATACCCAAAATTTTGCTATACCATTCTTTAGCTTTTTCTAAATCAGGCACATAATAAATTACAGTTCTTAGTCCTAAAAAATTCATAATCGTTTTTTTATGCTCCTAAATTAAAATTTTTCTTGTTGTCCTGTTTTTCTTTTTTTAGATCATATTCTAAAACCGGGTCAAGGTTCATATTGTGTTCTACTATTCTACGTTCTGCCAGTTCGGTTCTGTGTTGTTTTAAATATGCAAGTCTATTTTTTCTATAAGATATTTTTGTAATTAAAACAAAAAGTACCGGTACAATAAAAATAGCGAGAGAAGTGGCTGCAATCATACCACCTAATACTGTAAACCCAATTGTGCGGCGGGCAACTGCACCAGCACCTGTGGCAAGTACTAAGGGCATAACACCTAAAATAAATGCCAAAGAGGTCATTATAATAGGGCGAAGACGTAGTTTAACTGCTTCTAAAGTAGATTCTATAAGCTCATTACCTGTATCTACTCGTTCTTTAGCAAATTCTACAATAAGAATTGCATTTTTAGCTGCAAGACCAATTAAGGTAATTAAGCCTATTTGTGCATAAACATTATTACTAAGCAATGGTATAAATGTAAGGGTAAGGATAGCACCAAAAGCACCTACAGGTACAGAAAGTAACACGGAAAAGGGTACAGACCAACTTTCGTATAATGCAGCAAGAAACAGAAATACAAAAATTATAGATAAAATAAATATGTATATTGTTTGCGAACCTGCTTGCATTTCTTCATAGCTCAATCCCGAAAATTCGTAACCGTAGCCTTGGGGTAGGGTTCGGTCTGCGATTTTTTTAAGGCTGTCTAATGCTTGCCCACTACTGAAACCATCGGCAGGAATACCATCTACTTCTGCTGAACGGAACATATTAAAATGTGATACCAAAGGAGCTGTTTCAATAGGTTTATAAGTAGTTAAAGCACTTAGCGGAACCATTGTACCATTTTGATTTTTTACAAAATACTTTCCTAATTCATCAATAGATGACCTGTAATTGGTATCTGCTTGTGCCATTACATGGAATGTACGATTATATAATGTTATGTCATTAATGTAAATACTACCCATGTATGTTTGTATTGCAGTAAAAACATCTGCAATATTCACACCCATTTTTTTACATTTTTCACGGTCAACATCTACCTTATAACCCGGTGTGTGTGCACCATAAAATGTATATGCTTTGCCGATAGCCGGGTTTTTTCGTACCTCTGCAACAAAATTATTGGTTACTTTTTCAAATGTTTTTACATCATCATTAGTTTGTCTTTGTTCTATTTGCATACTAAAGCCTGCTGTTGTACCAATGCCTGGAATTGGGGGGGGCAAAATAACCTTAATATCCGCTTGCTTTAATTGTGCAGCTGCAATTCGTTGTTGTAAAACGGCAACTATACCCGGTACCTGTTCGCTTGGTTTCTGTCTTTCATCCCATGGTTTCAATTGACAAAAAATAGTACCACTATTTGATTTTGTTGAAAAATTGACCACATTTAATCCACCTAATGCCGCAAAATGGCCTACACCGGGTGTAGATTGTATAATTGCCATTAAACTATCCATAACGGCAATAGAACGGGTTGTAGAAGACGCCTCAGGTAATTCGTAAGTAACATAAACTCTTCCATCGTCTTCGGTGGGGATAAAGCCTGTTGGCTTGTTTCTGAATAACAGAACTGTGCCGATAATTATACAAACCAATAGTATTATTACATATTTAGAAGCTTTAATACTTTTATTTACACCTTTGGTATAAGAATTTGTTACGTTACCAAACCAATTATTGAAATTAAAAAAGAATTTATTAAGCCCTTTTGCATCTTCATTTACTTTGGATGGTTTTAATAACAAACAACATAATGCAGGGGTAAGCGATAAGGCTATAAACGCTGATAAAAGAACCGAAATAGCGATTGTGATTGCAAACTGTTGATATAAACGACCAACGATACCCGGTATAAAACCTACTGGTACAAAAACGGCTGCAAGTATTAATGCAATAGCAATAACAGGTCCCGAAATATCTTGCATTGCATGATAGGTTGCCTCTTTGGCACTCATCTTTTTAACATCAATATAGTGTTGCACCGATTCTACAACTACAATGGCATCATCTACCACAATACCGATAGCCAATACAAAACCAAACATGGTTAAGGTATTTATTGTAAAGCCCAACGGTATAAAAAAGATAAATGTACCAATAATGGACACCGGTATAGCTAATATAGGTATAAGTGTAGCTCGCCAGTTTTGTAAAAATAGGAATACTACAATTGCCACTAATCCTAAAGCTTCAAATAGGGTTAGCACAACTTCATCCATAGAAACTTTTACAACAGTAACAGATTCAAAAGGAACAAAAGCTTTAATATCTTTAGGAAAAGACTTATGTAATTCTTCTAATTTAGCATAAACACCTTCAGCCGTTTTTAATGCATTACTGCCGGGTGCTTGATAGACTAATAAAAAAGCTGAACGCTTACGGTCAACAAAAGAATTACTGGCATAAGAAAATTTACCAAGCGATACTCTTGCAATATCTTTTAAATATACCAAAGCACCATTTTGCGGCTGGGTTTTAATTATTATATTCTCAAATTCCTGTACTTTATTTAGTCTGCCGTTTACAAGTAAGCTATATTCAAAAGATTGAGCCGTTTGTTGTGGCGGCACACCCACCGAACCTGCTGCTACTTGTACGTTTTGTTCGTTAAGTGCAGCAATAACATCATTGGCGGTAAGCCCGTAAGAAGCCATTTTGTCTGGTTTTAACCAAAGCCGCATACTAAAATCATCGGCACGTGTTACAATATCTCCAACCCCATCTACTCTTAAAAGTGCATCTCTAACAAATATGTTGGTGTAGTTATCTAAAAAAGTAACATTATGAGTGCCTTCGGGTGAATAAAGTGCGACCATCATTAATATTGACGGGTTACGTTTACGAACAATAAGACCTAATCTTTTGGCTACATCGGGCAATTGTGGGGTGGCTATGCTTACCCTGTTTTGCACATCAAGAGTAGCAACATTAATATTTACACCAATATTGAAAGTTGTATTTATAGTAACAGCTCCATTACTTGTACTGTTACTCTGAATATATTCCATACCGGGAGAGCCATTAATCTGGTTTTCTATAGGTGTTGCTAAATTTTGTTCCACGCTAACAGCGTCTGCACCGGTAAATTGGCCGGTAGTTTGCACCAAAGGTGGAGTAATATCCGGATATTGCCCTACCGCTAAATTCATTATACATATAGATCCCACAAGTACTAATACAATTGAAATTACGATTGCTGTAACAGGTCTTTTAATAAATGTATTTGCTATCATGTGTAATTTATCTAAAATTTATATTGAATTCTAAATGAATGTATAAGGTTACTTTTACCCAAAATAAACAATTTTAGATAAAAAAATAATAACTGTATGTACACTTAATTTTTGGCAAATTTAGCCTAAAAGCAAATATATTGCCTATATATTATTCCGGATATACCTTAAATTTGCTTATAGGCATATATTATAGACTTATATTTTGGTGAAAAAATGATTCAAATTAGTTTTGAAATTTATCACTTGAACACTTTATTTTTGATATAGAGTGGGGAAGTAAGAATAAAACTCCTTCTCGAAGGCATTCAAAGTACTGAAGCTACATTAAAGTAATGAAATTCTTAGTAATATGCCTTTTCATTTAGCTTCAGTACTTTGAATACTTTGGGAGAAAGAGCTTATTCTTACTTCCTGATTCCCTAACGGAAAATCCGGAAGAACTAGACATATTCCAGATGAATATGGCTTACAATGATCCGGAAGAGGGGCAACCAATTGAGGAGGTCTTTACAAATGATGAAATCGAATGTTTAAAAGCAATAAATAAGGAAGTAGAAGGGAAAAACGAAAAACTTAAAAATAACAATAACCCTGCAAAGTTGAAGTGGGCAACATGGATAATAGCAAGATTAGGAGGATGGAGTGGTTATATTT